>DASSPL010000131.1:0-5192 GCA_035699685.1 Burkholderiales bacterium
GCGCACGCCGAACGTGCGCGCCTCGTAGCTCGCCGCGGCAACGACGCCGCGCGATTGCGGCGGGCCGCCGACCGCGACCGGCCTGCCGCGCAGCTCGGGGTTGTCGCGCTGCTCGACGGACGCGTAGAACGCGTCCATGTCGAGGTGGATGATCTTTTTAGAGTCGGGCAGTCAGGTAGCGCAGCCGTGCAGCGAGCGAGCCGAGCATCGTCTGCCCGAACTCCGGGCTCAGCTTGACGAGCGTCAGGAACGCGCTGCGGCTGATGGGCTGCAGCGTCGTGTCGGCTTCGGCCACCACGTCGGCGATGCGGGTGGCCGTGACGTCGATCAGGGCCGCCTCGCCGAAGACGCCGCCCGCCGCCAGCCGCTCGACCGGCAGGCCGCCGATCGACACGCGCACCAGGCCCTCGATCACGGCGTACATGCGCATGCCCTTCTGCCCTTCGGCGACGATGGTCGCGCCGCGCTGGTAGAACACCGGCGCGTCGTCGGCGAGGCCCTCGACGAGCTGCGCCAGCACCTTGGGGTCGAACGCCGCCGATTCCTTGAGCGCCGCCTCGGCGGACAGCGCGCTGTTCTTGCGCAGCTCGGCGATGGTGCTGCGCAGGCGGTGGATCATCACGCTCATCATCATCACGGCGAAGTCGGGCTTCTTGCGCAGCGCCGCCTGGAAGGCGTTGTCGTCGAGCTCGATCACGCGGCAGGCGGTGCGCGCCACGGCGGAGGCGCTGCGCGCCGCGTCCGAGATGACCGCCATCTCGCCGAAGATCTCGCCCGGGCGCACTCGGCCGATGTTCTTGCGCCCGGCGACCAGGCCCACCTCGCCCTTGAGCAGCAGGTACATCTTGTTCTTGCGCAGGAGCGGGATCGCGCGCTCGTTCTCCTCGAAGATGCGGCTGCCCTCGGCGATGTCGGCGGGCCTGCCCGCGGCGCGGAAGAACTGCAGCGCGACCTGCGGATCGTACGTGGCGACGGTCTCGGTTTGAACCTGGCTCTTCATTCGGCCTCCCTGCCCATTAAGATGCCATGAAATCCACCGCAGGAGTCTTTCATGCAAGGCAAGATCGGCCTAGAGGAGCATTTCGCAATTCCCGAAACTCTGAGCGACTCCAAGGGGTTTCTCGCCGACAGCACCTGGCCCGAGCTCGAGGGGCGCCTGCTGGACATCCAGGAGCGGCGCATCCGCGAGATGGACCAGAACGGCATGCAGATGATGATCCTGTCGCTCAATGCCCCCGCCATCCAGGCGATCTGGGAGCCGAAGAAGGCGATCGACATTGCCCGGCGCGCCAACGACTTCCTGGCGAAGGAAGTGGCCAAGCGCCCCGACCGCTTCCAGGGGCTCGCCGCGCTCGCCATGCAGGATCCCGACGCCGCGACGAAGGAGCTCACGCGCTGCGTGAAGGAGCTCGGGTTCCGCGGCGCGCTGGTGAACGGCTTCTCGCAGATCGGCGACCCGAACTCCATGGTCTATCTCGACGACAAGCGCTACGCCGGCTTCTGGGCCGAGTGCGACCGGCTCGACGTGCCGTTCTACCTGCACCCGCGCAATCCCCTGCCGAGCGCTTCGCAGATCTACGAGGGGCATCCGTGGCTGCTCGGCCCGACCTGGGCCTTCGGCCAGGAGACCGCGGTGCACGCGCTGCGCCTGATGGCGTCGGGCCTGTTCGACCGGCACCCGAAGCTGCAGATCATCCTCGGCCACCTCGGCGAGGGCCTGCCCTACAGCATCTGGCGCTGCGACAACCGCAACGCCTGGACCAAGGCGCCGCCGCGCTACCCGGCGAAGCAGAAGCTCGCCTACTACTTCCAGCAGAACTTCTACCTGACGACCTCCGGCAACTTCCGCACGCAGTCGCTGATCGACGCCATGCTCGAGATCGGCTCCGACCGCCTCCTCTTCTCGACCGACTGGCCGTTCGAGAACGTCGACCACGCCGCGATCTGGTTCGACGACTGCACCATCAGCGAGGACGACCGCAGGAAGATCGGCCGCACCAACGCCGAGCGGCTCTTCAAGCTCTAGCTCATTCGGGTTTTACTCCGGCGGCCTTGACCACCCTGGCGTACTTGCCGACGCCGTCGCGGATCATCGCGGCGAGCTCCTGCGGCGTGCTGGTCAGCGGCTCGGCGCCGGCCTTGTCGAGGGCCTCGCGCGTGTCGGGCGACTGCACGGTGGCGACGATCTCCCTGTTGAGGCGATCGATGACCGCCTGCGGCGTGCCGGCGGGCGCGAAGAACGCGAGCCACAGCGACGCGTCGAAGCCGGCGTAGCCGGACTCGGCGACGGTCGGCACGTCGGGCAGCGCGGGCGAGCGCTTCGGCGTGCCCACCGCGATCGGGCGCACGCGCTGCGATTTCACGTGCGGCAGCAGCGCCGGCAGGCTGCCGAACAGGATCTCGACCTGCCCGGAGATCAGCGCGGTGCCGGCCGGGCCGTTGCCGTTGTACGGGATGTGCAGCGCGTAGGTGTCGGAGGCGTTCTTCAGCATCTCCATCGCGAGGTGCGTGGTCGAGCCCACGCCGGCCGAGGCGTAGTTCATCTTCCCGGGCTGCGACTTCATCAGGGCGACGAGCTCCTTCACCGTCTTCGCCTGCACCTGCGGGTTGACGGCGAGCAGGTAGGGCGAGACCGCCACCAGGCTGATCGGCGCGAAGTCCTTTACCGGGTCGTACTCGAGCTTGAGGTACACGCTCGGCGCGACGACGTGCGTGCTGGTCGAGCCGAAGGTGAGGAAGTGGCCGTCGGCCGGCGCCTTGGCGCCGATCGCGGCGCCGAGCGTGCCGCCGGCGCCGCCGCGGTTCTCGATCACCAGCGGCTGGCCGAGCGGCTTCTCCAGCTTCTGCGCGACGATGCGAGCGACGATGTCGGTCGATCCGCCGGGCGGGAAGGGCACCATGACGCGGATCGGCTTCGACGGCCAGCTCTGCGCGTGCGCCGATCCTGCGACCAGCAGGGCAATGCCGAATGCGAGGGTTCTCATAGCGATTTTCCGATCGTGCGGTAGAGCTCGCTCATCGGCACGATGCGGCCGTGGAGCGGCAGGATGCGGTCGACGTCGAGCTTCAGGCGCTGCAGGTTGTCGACCAGGTTGACGTGGTAGGCGTTGGGCGGCTGCGGCGGCGCGGCGTTGGGCGGGAGCGGCGTGTACGCGTCGGCCTCGATCAGCAGGCGCTCCTTCGGCAGCCACACCATGAGGAAGGTGTCGGTGTGCAGCGGGTCGCGGAGCTTGTGGACCTCCACCGTGCGCGAGCCGTCGGAGAGCACGTGCTTGTCGGCCACGCCGATCACCTTCGCCTTCTTGCCCGACTTCGCCAGCGCATCGGGCGCGATGCGGCTCGGATTGGCGAACGCCTTCTCGAAGTAGGCCTTGTTCGCCTGCTGCGTCACCACCGCCGCGCCTTCGGCCACCGCGGCGCGCAGGCCGCCGGAGTGGTCGAAATGGCTGTGCGAGTTGACGACGTAGCGGATCGGCTTGCCGGGGATCACCTTCCTCACCTCGGCGAGCACCGGGGCGACGCGGCTGTCGCCGAGCGGCGCCTCGACCAGCACGACGTGGTCCTTCATCTCGATGGCGACGCTGTTGTGCGAGCCGCCGGCGAGGAACCAGACGCCGTCGGCGGCCTTCTCCGCCGTGACGCGCTCGGTGGCGCCGCGCACGTTCTCCGGCACCGCGAGGTTCACCGGCGCGTTGACCTGCACCTCCTTCACCGCCAGGTCGAGCACCGGCGAGCCGGCGATCGTCTGCTGCACGCGCATCGGGAACCAGACGCCGCCGAAGCGGCGGTAGTCCGAGTATTTCGTCACCACCGGCGTGTCGCCGAGCACCGGGTCGGGCATGCGCGACTCGACGCGCTCGACCATGTAGCCGTCGCTGATGTACGCGGTGGCGGCGAGCACGCCGGGCTGCGTGAACGACACGGCGGCGAGCGTGCTGCCGCCTTCTCTTACGAACTTCAGCTTCGCGTCACTGCGTTGCGCGGCCTTGATCACGCCGTGCGGCGTGATCCAGATGTCGTGCAGGCGCGCTTCGCGCGCCGCCTGCCGCGGCACGGCGGCCGGTCCGGCAAGGTTCCAGGCGAACGCATCGTTCACCGCCGCGCCGAAGCGCGCCTCGCCCTGCAGCGGCACCGCGCCGCCGCCGGTGGGCTCGGCGCGGCTGCGCATCACAATCTCGCTCGAGGCAGGGGCCTGGTAGTCGACCAGCCGCTCGTAGCTCGAGTAATTGAGCTTCGGCCAGGGCTTGTCCGGCCGGTAGGCCTGGCCGAACGACGCGCCGGTGCCGCTGCCGGTGTACCGAATGGTTTTCACCTCGTCTGAACCCATGGCGGCGGCAGCACGCTTCAGCAGGGCGCCGGCGTCCTGCGCCATTGCCGTGGTGGACAGCAAGGCAAATGCGGCCAGGCTGCAGCGCAGCATGTTCTTCATCGCGTCCTCCTCCGTGGCTCAGGTTACTTACGGGGCGTAGCATAACCAACGTTGTCCACCCATTGGAAAAACCCACCACGGCAGGAGGAGTCCATGAACCGCAAGGCACTGCTTGCTGCACTGCTTTTCGCTCCACTGGCTGCTTACGCGCAAGGCTGGAACGTTCCCCCTGAGAGTCAGCGCTGCCCGTCGAAGTGGGGCGCCGGCGACGAGCGCGGCTCCGGCAACCACATGAAGAACCCGCAGAACGTGCTGCGCGCGGCGCGGCTGATCAAGTCGGGCGAGATCATCGAGCTCGGCCACGTGCTCGGGCCCGGCATGCCGTTCTTCGGGCCGCGCATCCTGAACATGCAGCCCAAGCGCACCTTCATGAACACCGGGCGCAACACGCGCGGCTCGAACGAGGAGATGGTGACCTCCGAGATCGGCCAGGTCGGCACGCAGTTCGACGGCTTCGCGCACCAGACGCACGGCGACTCGCTCTACAACTGCTTCAAGCTGTCGGAGATCGGCAGCCGCAACGGCTTCATGAAGCTCGGCGTGCACAACGCGCCGGCGTTCTTCACGCGCGGCGTGCTGGTCGACGTCGCCGGCCTGAAGGGCGTGGAGATGCTGGGCGACGCCTACGAGATCACGGTCGCCGACCTCGAGCAGGCGCTCGCGCGCCAGGGCGGGATGAAGCTGCAGCCCGGCGACGCGGTGATCATCCATACCGGCTGGGGCAAGCTCTACGGCAAGGACAACCCGCGCTACGTGAAGTCCA
>DASSPL010000132.1:0-2609 GCA_035699685.1 Burkholderiales bacterium
GACTTGAAATGCGGGGCCGCGGCGCGCGCGACGTAGAAGGAGCCGTTGAGGTGCACGTCGATCACCGCGCGCCATTCCTCGACCGACATGTTGAAGAAGAAGCGGTCGCGCAGGATGCCGGCGTTGTTGACGACCACGTCCAGCCGCCCGAACGCGTCCAGCGCCGCCTGCACGATGCGGTTCGCCGCGGTCCAGTCGGCGACACTGTCGGTGTTCGCCGCGGCCGCGCCCCCGGCGGCCTTGATCTCGTCCACGACCTTCTGCGCCGGCCCGCGGTCCGCGCCTTCGCCCTTAACCGAGGTGCCGAGATCGTTGACCAGCACCTTCGCCCCGGCGCGCGCCATGGCGAGCGCGAAGTCGCGTCCGATCCCGCCACCGGCGCCGGTGACGAGCACCACCTTGCCTTCCAGCATCAGTCCCTGAACCCCGGATAACGCCGCTCGACGAGCCGCAGCAGCCCGGCCCACTCCAGCTCGCCGATCCGCCGGCGCTGGCCAGGCTTATAGCGGTCGTTGGTGGTTCTTATCGTGTCCTGGCGGGGGACGACGTATTCGGTTTGCATGGCAAAGACCTGTGCCTGGCAGGCGCGCTCAAGCCAGTACATGGTGATGAACGCCTCCGGAATGGTGCTGCCCACCGCCAGCAGGCCGTGGTTGCGCAGGAGCATGGCGACGTGGTCGCCGAGGTCGGTAACGAGGCGCTTCTGCTCGTCGAGGTCGACCGCCGGCCCCTCGTACTCGTGGTAGCCGACGCCGGAGAAGAACATCGAGTTCTGCGTGAGCGGCAGCAGGCCGCACTTCATCGCCGACACGGCCATGCCGGCCGGGGTATGCGTGTGGATCACGCAAGCGACGTCGGGCCGCCCGCGGTGCACCGCGCTATGGATGACGAAGCCGGCGTGGTTGATGCCGTAGCCGGTGCCGGAGTCCTGCACGATGGTTCCGTCGAAGTCGATCTTCACCAGGCTCGACGCGGTGATCTCGTCGTAGGTCATGCCGTAGGCGTTGATCAGGAAGTGGCCTTCCTCGCCCGGCACGCGGGCCGAGATGTGGTTGTAGACGAGGTCGTCCATGCCGAAGTGGTGGATCAGGCGGTAGCACGCCGCGAGGTCGACGCGCGTCGCCCATTCCTCGCGCGAAACGCGCTCGCGCATCGACGGGATCTGCAGCTGGGAGAGGTCGCTCATGCGCTTATTATGACGATCGGGCAACCGTATACAACCGGCGGACGAACGAGCGGCCCGCAACCTGATGGACACTAAATCTATTCTCTTGGTGGCGCTGGGCGGTGGCTTAGGGTCCATCGCCAGACACCTGCTCTCAGGCTGGGTGCTTCACCGAGCCGTGGCGCAGCCGTTCCCTGCCGGGACGTTCCTGGTGAACATAATTGGATGCTTCGCTGTCGGGCTACTGGCCGGCTTGGCGGTGAAGCACGAGTTCTTTTCAGCTTCAACGCGATTGTTCCTGTTTACGGGTATCGCAGGTGGATTCACTACCTTCTCCGCGTTCGGCCTGGAAACCTTCCACCTTCTGCGAAAAGGCGACCTGGGGATTGCGGCTGGCTATGTAACCCTCAGCGTGCTCGTCGGCCTTCTGGTCGTATGGGTCGGGTTCGTTGCCATACCTCAGCGCTCCAACTAACTGGGTAGCGATGCTGCGCTCCGCCCTTAACCCCGCCTCGGTGGCGATCGTCGGCGCCTCCGACAACCCGCACAAGGTCGGCGGCCGCCCGATCCTGTTCCTCAAGCGCTACGGCTACCGCGGCGCCATCTATCCGATCAACCCGGGCCGCTCCACCGTGCAGGGCCTGCGCGCGTTTCCTTCGATAGCCGAGACACCGGATGCGCCGGAGCTGGCCATCGTAGCCATCGCCGGCGACGAGGCGGTGAGCGCGGTCGAGGCGTGCGCGGCGCGCGGCGTGAAGGTCGCGGTGGTGATGACCTCCGGCTTCGGCGAAACCGGCGAGCTCGCCAAGCAGGACCGGATGCTTGCCGCGGCGAACGCGGCCGGCATGCGCCTGATCGGGCCCAACTGCCAGGGCCTCGCCAACTTCGCCACGGGGCTGGTCGCCAACTTCTCGACCATCTTCCACGAGACCGAGGCGCGCGACGGGCCGGTCGCGGTGGTGAGCCAGAGCGGCGCGAATTCGCAGGCCATCTACACGCTTCTGCGGCAAAAGAACCTGTATGCGCGGCACGTCCATGCAACGGGCAACGAAGCCGATGTGACCGTCGCCGAGCTGGCGGCCGCCGTGGCAGCCGACGACGGCGTGCGCCTGGTGCTGCTCTATATGGAGGCGATCAAGGATCCCGCCATGCTGGCCTTGGCAGCCAGGGTGGCCCGCGAGCGCGACGTACCCATCGTCGCCATGAAGGCCGGCCGCACGGCCAGCGGACAGAAGGCGGCGAGCTCGCATACGGGGGCGCTGGCCAGCGAAGACCGCGTGGTCGACGCCTTCTTCGAGCAGCACGGCATCTGGCGCGCCGCCACGCCCCAGCAGCTGGTGTCCGCGGCCGAGCTCTATGTTGCCGGCCGCCGGCCACGCGGCAAGCGCCTGGTGGTCCTCAGCAACTCGGGCGCGAGCTGCGTCATGGCGGCCGACCATGCGGA
>DASSPL010000133.1:0-4307 GCA_035699685.1 Burkholderiales bacterium
CAGCAGAAGCTGAAGATCGGCTTCATCAGCACGTTCTCCGGCCCGCAGGGCGTGATGGGCCAGTACATGAAGGAGTCGGTCGAGCTCGCCGTCGAGCATCTCGGCGGCAAGGTCGGCGGCCTGCCGGTCGAGATCGTCTACGGCGACGACCAGCTCAAGCCCGACGTCGGCGTGCAGGTCGCCGAGGAGATGCTGAAGAAGCACCAGGTCGATTTCGTCTCCGGCATCATCTGGTCGAACGTGATGCTCGCCGTCGTGCCGGTGGTCACCGGCGCCGGCAAGATCATGGTCGGCTCCAACGCCGGCGCGAGCCCGCTCGCCGGCAGCCAGTGCAACGAGCTCTACTTCTCGACCTCCTGGAACAACGACCAGACGCCCGAGGCGATGGGCAAGTTCCTGCAGGACTCCGGCGTGAACGACATCTACGTGCTCGCGCCGAACTACCAGGCCGGCAAGGACATGGTGGCCGGCCTCAAGCGCTACTACAAGGGGCGCATCGTCGAGGAGGTCTACACCAAGCTCGGCCAGCAGGACTACCAGGCCGAGATCACCCAGCTGCGCTCGAAGAACCCGAAGGCGGTGTTCGCCTTCTACCCGGGCGGCATGGGCATCCAGTTCCTGCGGCAGTACGACCAGGCCGGCCTGCGCGGCAAGGTGCCGCTCTACACGGTCTACACGGTCGACGAGATCTCGATCCCGGCGGTGAAGGACGCGGCGGTCGGCATCTACGAGACGCGCTACTGGAGCCCGGACCTGAAGAACCCGGCCAACCAGAAGTTCGTCGGCGACTACAAGAAGAAGTACGGCAAGCTGCCGGTGTTCTACGGCGCGCAGAGCTACGACTCGATCCTGCTGATCGACTCGGCGGTGAAGGCGGTGAAGGGCGACGTCAAGAACGTCAAGGGCATGGTGGCCGAGATGCGCAAGGCGAACTTCAACTCGCTGCGCGGCAAG
Source organism: Burkholderiales bacterium (assembly GCA_035699685.1). Lineage (GTDB taxonomy): Bacteria > Pseudomonadota > Gammaproteobacteria > Burkholderiales > SG8-39 > SCGC-AG-212-J23. Next base: position 955 of record DASSPL010000133.1, read on the forward strand.
TTCGACTTCAACAACAACCACCACCCGATCCAGAACTTCTACCTGCTGCGCACCGAGAAGCTGCAGGGCGGCGACATCGAGATGCGCATCCAGAAGACGGTGTTCGAGAAGCACAAGGACTCGTACCACCAAGACTGCAAGATGAAGTGGTGATGGCCTGAGCCGAGGTTGAGAAAGGGCGCTGCGGCGCCCTTTTCTTTTGCATGAACTTCGTCCTTCTCTTCGAGCAGCTGCTGAACGGCCTGCAGTTCGGCGTGACGCTGTTCCTGATGGCGGCGGGCCTGACGCTGGTGCTCGGCATCATGAACTTCGTCAACCTCGCGCACGGCTCGCTGTACATGGTCGGCGCCTACCTGGCGCTCGCGGCCGGCAAGTGGACCGGCAACTACCTGCTCGGCGTCGCGCTCGGCCTCGCCGGCACGCTGGTGGTCGGCATGCTGGTGGAGATCGTCGCGCTGCGCACGCTCTACGACCGCGACCACCTCGACCAGGTGCTCGCCACGTTCGGCCTGATCCTCTTCTTCAACGAGCTGATCGCCATCGTCTGGGGGCGCGCCGCGCTCTTCGCCTCGGCGCCGGCGTTCCTCTCGGGGCACATCGACCTCTTCACCGGCTCGAGCTATCCGAAGTACCGCATGGCGATCATCGTCGTCGGGCTGATCGTGGCGGTGCTCCTCTGGTACGTGGTGACGCGGACACGCCTCGGCATGCTGATCCGCGCCGGCGCCACCAACCGCACGATGGTGTCGGCGCTCGGCGTGAACATCCGCTTCCTCTACACGGTGGTGTTCGGCGTGGGAGCGGCGCTCGCCGGGCTGGCCGGACTGCTCGCCGGGCCGATCTACAACGTGCAGCCCGGCATGGGCGAGCTGGTGCTGATCCAGGTCTTCGTCGTCATCGTGATCGGCGGCATCGGCTCGATCCGCGGCGCGCTGGTCGGCTCGATCATCGTCGGCGTGGTCGACACGCTCGGCCGCGCGTTCCTCAAGCCGCTCCTCGGCACCATCATCTCGCCGCCGGCCGCCGAATCGGCCGGGCCGGCGCTCGCCTCGATGCTGATCTACCTGCTGATGGCGGCGGTGCTCGCCTTCCGCCCGCAGGGCCTCTTCCCGGCGCGGGGCGGCTGATGAACGCCCGCCTGATCGGCTGGATCGTCGGCGTCCTGGTCCTCGCAGCGCTGCCGCCCGTGATGCTGGCCATCGGCCAGCCGTTCTACGTCGACCTCACGCGGCGCATCATGATCCTCGCCATCGCCGCGGTCAGCCTGAACCTGATCCTCGGCTACGGCGGCCTGGTCTCGTTCGGCCACGCCGCGTACATCGGCATCGGCGCGTACGCGGTCGGCATCCTCGGCTTCTACGGCTTCTTCAACGGCTGGCTGCACCTGCTCGTCGCCGTCATCGCCTCGGCGCTGGTGGCCCTCGCCATCGGCGCGGTGTCGATCCGCACCAGCGGCATCTACTTCATCATGATCACGCTCGCCTTCACCCAGATGCTCTATTACCTCGGCATCTCGGTGGCGGAATTCGGCGGCGACGACGGCATGCGGCTCAAGCGCCGCAGCCAGCTCGGCATCGTCGACCTCAACGACTCGACGCAGTTCTACTACTTCGCGCTGGTGGTGATGCTGCTCGCCGTCTACCTCACCTACCGCATCGTCAACTCGCGCTTCGGCTTGGTGCTGCGGGCGACGAAGTCGAACGAGGCACGCTCGCGCGCCATCGGCTTCTCGCCCTACCCCTACCGGCTGGTCGCGTTCGTCATCGCCGGCGCTATCTGCGGGCTCGCCGGCGCGCTGTACGGCAACCACACCAACTACATCACGCCGGGGCTGATGAGCTGGCAGCAGTCGGGCGACATCATGTTCATGGTGATCCTCGGCGGCATGGCGAGCACCGCGGGGCCGGTGCTGGGCGCCTTTGCCTTCATCCTCACCGAGGAATTCCTGCGCGTGCTGCTCAACTGGGTGGCGCCGTTCTTCGGCGGCCGGGACTGGGGGGAGTACTGGGCGGTGGTGATGGGGCCGCTCCTCATCCTGTCGGTGATCTTCTTCCGCCGCGGCCTCGCTGGAATCTTCTACAAGCCGGATGCTTGAGGTCCGCCAACTCGTAAAGACCTTCGGGGCGCTGCGCGCCACCGATGGCATCGACCTCGACGTGCGCGAGGGCGAGACGCACGCCATCATCGGCCCGAACGGCGCCGGCAAGACCACCTTCATCGGCCAGCTGGCCGGCAACATCCGCCCCGACGGCGGCCGCATCACCTTCGCCGGCGAGGACATCACGGCGTTGCGCGCGCCGCAGCGCGCGCGCCGGGGCCTCGCCCGCTCGTTCCAGATCACGAGCATCTATCCCGAGTTCAGCGCCCTGCACAACGTCGCGCTCGCCGTTCAGGCCACCGCCGGCCACAGCTTCCGCTTCTGGTCCTCGGCGCTGAAGGACAGGGCGCTGCTCGAGCCGGCGCAGCAGATCCTCGACGAAGTCGGCCTCGGCCCGCGCAGCGGCGTGCTCGCGGCCAACCTCGCGCACGGCGAGCAGCGCCAGCTCGAGGTGGCGATGGCGCTCGCGACGCGCCCGCGCCTGCTGCTGCTGGACGAGCCGATGGCCGGCATGGGCGCCGAGGAGTCGCAGCGCATGATCGGCTTCCTCGGCACGCTGAAGCAGCGGCACACCATCATCCTGGTGGAGCACGACATGGACGCGGTGTTCAGGCTCGCCGACCGGATCTCGGTGCTGGTCTACGGGCGCCTCATCGCCACCGACGTGCCCGAGCGGATCAGGCTCAACGAAGAGGTACGCCGCGCGTACCTCGGCGAGGACTGATGCTCGAGATCCGCGACCTCGAGACCGCCTACGGCCGCAGCCAGGTGCTGTTCGGCGTCTCGCTCGACATCCGCAAGGGCGAGGTCATCACGCTCCTCGGCCGCAACGGCATGGGCAAGACCACGACCGTCAAGTCGATCATGGGCATCACGCCGCCCAGGGCCGGCGCGATCGCGTTCGAGGGACGGGCGCTGCGCGGCCTGCCTTCGTACCGCATCGCCCAGGCGGGCCTCGGCCTCGTGCCCGAAGGACGCCAGGTCTTCCCCAACCTCACGGTGCGCGAGAACCTGGTCGCGACGTCCAGGGGAGACGCGTGGGATCTCGAGCGCGTGTACGGCCTCTTCCCGCAGCTCCGGGACCGCCAGGGCAACTACGGCAACCAGCTCTCCGGCGGCGAGCAGCAGATGCTCGCCATCGGCCGCGCGCTGATGACCAATCCCAGGCTGCTGATCCTGGACGAGGCCACCGAAGGACTCGCCCCGCTCATCCGCCACGAGATCTACCGCTCCATCGAGCGCCTGAAGGCCGAGG
>DASSPL010000134.1:0-2509 GCA_035699685.1 Burkholderiales bacterium
GAGGATGTTGGTCACGCGGATGTGCGTGTGCGCATCGCTGATCTTCCTCAGCGTGTGCAGCCGCATGCCGTAGTCGGTGCGCTCGACGCGGATCTCCGGCCGGTCGTACTCGCGCAGCACCTTGCTGATCGGCAGGTCGGAGTCCGACGGCGTGCCGCGGAACTGCCGGCCGTAGCTGGTCGCCGGATCCTCGTCCTCGAAGTACTTGTGCAGCCACGAGGCATGCGCCGGGTCGATGCCGACTTCCAGCGCCTGCAGCCAGTTGCAGTCCCAGTAGCCTTTGAACGCGAACGTGTACGCGTCCGGGGCCACGAAACAGTCGAAGGCCGGCAAAGCCGGCGCGTCACCCTCGCCGAGGTAGGCGAAGAGGATCCCGCTGCGCTCCGTCACCGGATACGCGCGGGGTTTGATGTGCTCGCAAAGCCGGCTCCCCGCCGGCTCGGCCGGCGTTTCCACGCACTTGCCGGAGCGGTCGAATTTCCAGCCGTGGAAGGAGCAGCGCAGCCCGTCGGGCTCGAGGCGCCCGTAGGCGAGGTCGGCGCCGCGATGCGGGCAGTGCCGCTGCATGAGGCCGTAACCTCCGCTCGCTTTGTAGAGCACGAGGTCCTCGCCCATGATGCGCACGGCCTTCACCGCTCGCGGTCCCTGCATCTCGTCGACCAGCGCCACCGGCTGCCAGTAGCGGCGCAGCAGCCGGCCGCAGGGCGTCCCGCGCCCGACGCGGGTCATCAGCTCGTTCTGCTCGGCGCTGATCACGCCGCCGCTTCGCGCCAGAGCGAAAGCGCTTTCATGGCCGGGAAGTCGTTGAACGAGAACAGCACCGCGTTCTTCGCCTCGTGGGCATAGAGCGCCCACGAGGGCACGCAGAAGATGTCCTTCTCTTCCCACTCGAAGTGCCGGCCGCCGACGGTGGACGAGCCCGACCCCTCCGCCACCTGGTAAATGACGCTGCCGGTATGGCGCTTCGGCGGGGTGCCGCCGCGGATCCACTCCAGCCGCGCGCCCATCGTCGGCATCACCGGCCCGCCGCTCAGCGGGTTGCGGTACTCGTATTCACGCCCGTTCTCCTTGAGGGCGCGGTACGAGTCGTCCCACCGGTAGATGAACTGCGGCGAGTAGGGCTTCGACCAGTTATCGCGTGACAAGGGCGCTGGCGTCTGGTTGACGCGCGGGTGCACTTCGTAGAAGTTGGCGTCGAGCGAGTTCATCAGCGGGATGTCGAGCCCGTCCTGCCAGACGCACTGCGTGCCGCCGGCGTCGACGCCGTGCTCGTGCCACGTGCCATTGGGCGTCAGCACGAAGTCGCGCGCGCCGAGATCGAGGCGCTCGCCGTCGACGATCGTGTAGGCGCCGCGGCCGTCCATGACGAAGCGCAGCGCGCTCGCCTGGTGGCGATGCGCCGAGGCCGCTTCGCCGGGGTTCATGATCTGCACGCCGGTGTAGAGCAGGCCCGCCGCGGCGCTCCATTCCTTGCGGCCGGGATTCACCAGCATCACCACGCGGCGCGCGGCTTTCTCCGCCGAGACGAGCTCGGGCGCCTTGCGCACGAACGGCTCGACCTTCTTCCACTTCCACAGCGTCGGCACCGACTTCGGCTGCGGGTACCAGGGCTCGATCTCGTTGGCGACCGTCCACAGCGCGCCGAGCTCCTCGCCCTCGAGCTCGCGGTAGTACTTCTCGAGCTCGGGCGTGTCCTCGACGTTGGCGCGGCCGATGATGTTTTCGCGTTTCATGCTCAGACTCCGAGATAGCGCTGTTGCAGCTCGGCGTTCGCCATCAGCTCGGCCGAGCTCCCGCTCCATACTACGCGTCCTTTTTCGAGGACGTAATGGCGGTCGGCGACGCGCGAGAGCGCCTTCACGTCCTTGTCGATGACGAGGATCGACAGGCCGTCGGCCTTCAGGCGCTCGATGGAGCGGTAGATCTCGTGCCGGATGAGCGGGGCGAGGCCTTCGGTGGCTTCATCCAGGATCAGCAGCCTGGGATTGGTCATCAACGCGCGGCCGATGGCGAGCATCTGCTGCTCGCCGCCGGAGAGCTGGTTGCCGTAGTTGCCCTGGCGCTCCCTCAGCTGCGGGAAGAGGCCGTACACGCGCTCGAGGTCCCACGCATCTCCCCTGGAAGTCGCGACCAGGTTCTCGCGCACGGTGAGGTTGGGGAACACTTGGCGCCCCTCGGGCACGAGGCCGAGGCCCGCCTGGGCGATGCGATACGAAGGCAGGCCGCGCAGCGCCCGTCCCTCGAACGCGATTGCGCCGGCCCTCGGCGGCGTGATGCCCATGATCGACTTGACGGTCGTGGTCTTGCCCATGCCGTTGCGGCCGAGCAGGCTCACCACCTGCGAGCGCGGCACGTCGAGCGTGACGCCGAAGAGCACCTGGCTCCTGCCGTACGCCGTCTCGAGGTCGCGGATCTCGAGCATCAGTCTTCCCCGAGGTAGGCGGCGCGCACTTCGGGATTGGCGCGGATCTCCGCCGGCGCCCCGGTGGCGATCAGTCGTCCATAGACC
>DASSPL010000135.1:0-24938 GCA_035699685.1 Burkholderiales bacterium
GTGAAGCTCGGCTTCATGGGCTTTTTCGTGAAAGCCGTCGTCTACGCCCTCAGGAAGTACCCGATCGTCAACGCGTCCGTCGACGGCAACGACATCGTCTATCACGGCTACTACGACATCGGCATCGCGGTCGGCAGCCCGCGCGGCCTGGTGGTGCCGATCCTGCGCGACGCCGACCGCATGAGCTTCGCCGAGATCGAGAAGAAGATCGGCGAGTTCGGCAAGCGCGCGCAGGACGGCAAGCTCACCCTCGAGGAGCTCACCGGCGGCACGTTCTCGATCTCGAACGGCGGCGTGTTCGGCTCGATGCTCTCGACGCCGATCATCAACCCGCCGCAGTCCGCGATCCTGGGGGTGCATGCCACCAAGGAGCGGGCCGTGGTCGAGAACGGCCAGATCGTCATCCGCCCGATGAACTACCTCGCGCTGTCCTACGACCACCGCATCATCGATGGGCGCGAGGCCGTGCTGTTCCTGGTCGCCATCAAGGATGCCCTGGAAGACCCGGCCCGCCTGATCCTCGAGATATGAAGAGCTTCGACGTGGTGGTGATCGGCGCCGGGCCCGCCGGCTACATCGCGGCCATCCGCGCCGCGCAGCTCGGCCTGTCGACCGCGTGCATCGAGAAATGGAAGACGCCCAAGGGCGACTATGCCCTCGGCGGCACCTGCCTCAACGTCGGCTGCATCCCGTCCAAGGCGCTGCTGGAAAGCTCCGAGAACTACGAGCGGGTGCTCCACCAGTTCAAGGCCCACGGCATCACCGCCTCCGGGGTGAAGTTCGACCTGAAGACCATGCTCGGGCGCAAGGACGCCATCGTCGGCAAGATGACCGGCGGCATCGCGGGCCTGTTCAAGAAGAACAAGGTCACCTGGCTCCAGGGCCACGGCAAGCTGGTCTCCGGCGGCACGACCTGGAAGGTTCAGGCCGGGGAAGAGCAGGTGGAAGCCAAGCACGTGATCATCGCCACCGGCTCCAAGGCCCGGCACCTTCCGGGGATCGCGGTCGACAACAAGGTGGTCTGCGACAACGAGGGCGCGCTGGCCTTCGACTCGGTCCCGGAGCGGCTGGGCGTGATCGGCGCCGGGGTCATCGGGCTCGAGCTCGGCAGCGTCTGGCGCCGGCTCGGCTCCAAGGTCAAGGTGCTCGAGGCGCTGCCCGGCTTCCTGGGCGCGGCCGACGAGACGGTGGCGCAGGAGGCCTGGAAGATCTTCACCAAGGGACAGGGCCTCGACATCGAGCTCGGGGTGAAGCTGGGCGAGTTGAAGCAATCGAAGAAAGGCCTGTCCATTCAGTATACTGGGCAGGATGGTTCAAGTAAAACCTTCGATTGCGATCGGCTGATTGTCTCGGTCGGCCGGGTGCCGAACACCGAGGGCCTGGGTGCTGAAAACGTCGGCCTAAAGGTCGACGCCAAGGGTTTCATCGAGGTCGACAAGAACTGCCGCACCGCGCTGCCGCGGATGTACGCGATCGGGGACGTGGTGCGCGGGCCGATGCTCGCGCACAAGGGCGAGGACGAGGGGGTGATGGTGGCCGAGATCATCGCCGGCCAGCACGGCCACGTTAACTACGACGCCATCCCCTGGGTCATCTATACCGCCCCCGAGATCGCGTGGGTCGGCAAGACCGAGCAGCAGCTGAAAAGCGAGGGGGTGGCCTACAAGGCCGGCCGCTTCCCGTTCGCCTACAACGGCCGGGCGCTCGGCCGCGAGGAGCCCGAGGGCTTCGTCAAGATCCTCGCCGATGCCCGCACCGACCGGATCCTCGGCGTGCACTCGATCGGCAGCCTCGCCAGCGAGCTGATATCCGAGGCCGTGGTGGCGATGGAGTTCGGCGCCTCGGCCGAGGACATCGCGCGTATCTGCCACGCGCACCCCTCGATGTCGGAGGTGATGAAGGAGGCGGCGCTGGCGGTGGACAAGCGATCGCTGAACGGATGAGGGGCCTGGCGGTCCTGCTCGTTGTCCTGGCGGGCTGCTCGACGCCGCCGAAGTACTACTCGACGGTGAATACTCAGCCGCTGCGCCTCGCCGCGGGCGAGCTCGAGGCGGGCGGCATCGCGTTCATCACCCCTTCCACTGTCACCGGGCAGGAGCAGGAGCGGCAGGCGGTGGCGCTCGGCTATTCGGACGTGTTGAAGCGCGAGCGGCCGGCGCTGAAGGTGGTGACGCTCGCCGAGACGCTGAGCGCCGTGAACAAGGCGGGCCTCGTCCCGGCATACCGGCGCATGTACGAGGACTATCGCGAGACCGCGCTCCTGCCCGCCGACGTGCTGCGCGGCGTGAGCGCCGCCACCGGGGCGCGCTATGTCGCCCAGCTCAAGCTGCAGAACTATTCGCAGGATTCCAAGGGGCGCTTCGGGCTTCTCGGCCTGCGCATCTCCGAGACGCTGTACGGCGACCTGCGGGTCTTCCTGCAGATCTGGGATGCGCGCGACGGCAGCATCGCCTGGGAGGCCACGCAGGAGCTGCGCATCGCCATGGACTCGACCAGCAACGAGCCGGTGACCCTGCGCGAGCTGATCGAGCGCTCGGCGAAGGACCTCGTCACCCGGCTGCCCTAGGCCGGCTCGCGCAGCTCGACCAGGAAGGTGGCGCCGCGGCCCGGCTCGCTCTCGCAGCGGATCGCGCCGCCCATCCGCTCGACGATCGCCTTGCAGATGGCGAGGCCGAGGCCGGTGCCCGGCTTCGCCGGGTCGGCCTGCTCGAACTTGCCGAAGAGCCGCGCGCGGAACTCCTCCGGGATGCCCGGACCCTGGTCGCTCACCGCCAGCGTCACGCTGCCCGGCTCGCGGTACGCGGTGAGCAGGATGCGCCCGCCCGGCGGCGAGAACTTGGCGGCGTTCGAGATCAGGTTGGAGAGCACCTGCGACAGGCGCCGCGGATCGGCGCTCGCCGCAAGCTCGCCCGCCGGCGGCCGCACCTCGATGCGCGCCTGGTGGCGCTCGGCGTAGGCCTGGTTCAGCTCGGCGCTCTGCCTGAGCAGCGCGCCGACTTCCACCGCCTGCATCTCGAGCCGCATGCGGCCCGACTCGACGCCTTCGAGGTCGAGAAGGTCGCTGATCAGCTCGGCGAGGCGCTCGCTGTTGGCGTGCGCCATGTCGACGAAGGTGCGCGCCTCCGCCGGCAGCTCGCCGGCCGCGCCCTCCTGCAGCAGGCCGAGCGAGGCGACGATGCCGGTGAGCGGCGTCCTCAGCTCGTGGCTCACGCTGGCGATGAAGTCGTTCTTCATCTGCGCCATCGCCTTGCGTGCCGTGATGTCGGCGTTGGTGCCGGTGACGCGCACCGCGCGCCCGGTGGCGTCGCGCTCGTTCACCTTGGCGACGCTCTCGATCCATTTCCATTCGCCCGAGCGCGTCCTCACCCGGTGCTCGATGCGGTAGCCGGAGCTCTCGTTGCGCACCAGGCGGCGCACCTGCTCGCGCAGCGCAGGCAGGTCCGCCGGGTGCACCAGCGCCTCGAGCTTCTGGATCGGCGTCACCGTCGGGCCGGCCGGCTCGCCCAGGATCACCGGCCACTGGTCGCCGAGGTGCACGAGCCCGGTGCGCACGTCCCAGTCGAAGAGGGCGAGGCCCGAGCTCTCGATCGCCAGCGTCAGGCGCTGCTCGCTCTCGCGCACGGCGCGCTCGGCGGCGAGGCGCTCGGTGATGTCGCGCGCGATGCCGAGCACGAAGGTGCGGTCGCGCCCGCGGAACACCTGGCGCGAGACCTCCACCGGCACGCGGCTGCCGTCCTTGCGCGCGAACAGCCCGCGCTCGATGCTGACCCCGGTCTCACCCGCGAGGCTGGCGTATTCGCGCGCCAGCCGCTCCTCGTCCCGGTCGGCGAAGACGATGCCGGGTGCCCGGCCGATCAGCTCGTCGCGCGTGTAGCCGAGGTTGCGGCAGCCGCCTTCGTTCACATACACGATGCGCATCGCCTGCGCGTCGACCATCACCATCGTGTCGGGGTGGCGGTCGACGGCAAGGCGGAAGCGCTCCAGCTCCTCGCTCGCCGCCAGCATGCGCCGCGCGAGCTCGCGCGCGTGCTCGCGCGTGTTGAGCAGCAGCCAGACGAGCAGCGTGAGGAGCAGGCTGATGGCGAGGCCGCCGGCCAGCACGATGCGCGGCCGGTCGCCGGCGCCCCAGCCCGGCAGCGAGCCGGCCTCGAGCCGCCAGATGCGGCCGCGCATGCCGATCGGCGTCGACCGGGTCGCCTCGACCAGCGCGCGAGGCGTGCCGTCGTCATGCAGCACGACGGCGGGCGAGTCGGTGACGTCGAGCAGGCGCAGCGCGATGCCCGGCGTCTCGCCCAGCGTCGCCTGCAGCAGGTCGCCGATGCGGAAGGCGCTGTAGACGAACCCGGCGAGGGCGTCGCCGCGGTACACCGGGTAGTAGAGCAGCACGCCCATCTGGTCGCCGGTTTCCTGGCGCAGCACCACGCCGCCCGAGAGCGCGGCCCCGTCCATGGCGCGCGCCCGCTCCATGGCGTCGCGCCGGCGCGCCTCGGAGTACATGTCGAAGCCGAGCGAGCGGCGGTTGATCTCGTGGTCGGGCTCGATGAAGCGCACGACCGCGGCGCCGTCGCGCCATTCGGCGAAGCCCAGCGCCTGGATGCCGGGGTAGGTGCCCTGCACGCGCACGGTGCGGGTATAGGCGGCCCACGTGGCGGTGTCGACCTTGCCGAGGGCGAAGACGCCGGCCACGCCGCGCAGCACCTGCTCGTAGTCGAGCATCCGCCCGCGCAGGGCGTTGGTGATCTCCTCGACGCGCAGGTCGAAGCGCTGGCGGGCGAACGATTGCTCCTGCACCACCGCCAGCCGCCAGGCGGCGAGCGTCAGCCCGAAGGCCAGCAGCGCGGTAAGGAAGGTCAGGAAGCGCTTCACGAGGGCTTCTGCCAGGATGCGGTGCGGGTCATGTCGCCCCAGCGCCCGCGCGTGCGCCGCAGCCACTGCCAGAGCCCCTCCAGCCGCCACAGCGTGACCAGCTGGCGGTAGCCGAAGTTCTCGATGATCGCGGCCGCGGCGAGGATGAAGAGCTCGCGCGGCCGCTTGTAGATGTGGAACGAGATTTCCTCGAGCAGCAGCGCGCTCGCCGAGAGCGTCATGCCGAGCGCCAGCGTGAGCAGCATGAAGGTCCAGAAGGCGAGGGGCGAAATGGCGCCGGCCAGGAACGCCGCCAGCATGAAGGCATAGCCGGCGACTTCCACCAGCGGCCCGAACCACTCGAATACCACCATGAAGGGAAAGGCGACCCAGCCGGGCGCGCCGCCGCGCGGATGGAAGAGGAGGGCGGCATTGGCGGACAGGCTTTCGGCGAGGCCGCGCTGCCAGCGCCGGCGCTGCGAGCGCAGCACGGCGAGCGACTCGGGCGCCTCGGTCCAGCAGATCGGGTCGGGCAGGAAGGCGATGCGGTACGGGCGGCGCGAGAGGCGGTGCAGGCGGTGCAGCCGCACCACCAGCTCCATGTCCTCGCCGACGGTGTCGTGGCGGTAGCCCCCGGCCTCGACCACCGCCTCCTTGCGGAACACGCCGAAGGCGCCGGAGATGATCAGCACGGCGTTGAGCGGCGCCCAGCCGAGCCGCCCGAAGAGGAAGGCGCGCAGGTACTCGACGATCTGGAAAAGCGGCAGCATGCGCTGCGGCAGGCCGATCGACTCGAGGAAGCCGGCGCGCACCTCGCAGCCGTTGGCGATGCGCACCGTGCCGCCGGAGGCGATGAGGTGCGGCTCGGAGAGGAACGGCGCCACCACGCGGCGCAGGCTCGCCCGCTCGAGGATCGAGTCGGCATCGACGCCGCACACCAGCGGAAAGCGCGCGGCATTGATGCCGGCGTTGAGCGCGTCGGCCTTGCCGCCGTTTTCCTTGTCGATGACGCGCAGGTTGCGGTAGCGCAGCGACCGGTAGATGCCGCGCACCGGCTTCACCTCGATGCGGCGCCAGTACGCTTCCGGATACGGCACCAGCTCGAACTCGCGAACCAGCGCGGCGAGCGTGCCGTCGCGCGAGCCGTCGTTCACCACCACCACCTCGAGCTCCGGGTAGTCGAGCTGCAGCATCGAGCGCACCGACGCCGCGATCGTCGCCTCCTCGTTGTAGGCCGGCACGATCACCGACACCGGCGGCTCGAAGCCGGAGTGCGGGCGCGGCAGCTGGTCGAGCAGCCGCAGGTCGAGGTGCCGAGGCAGCTCGATCATCGACAGCGCGGTGAGCGCGAGATACCCGACGTTGATGGCGACGAAGTAGGCGAGGAAGAACCACTGCGCGGCCTCGACCGGCGTCATGCCGCGGCGCGCTCGGCGAGCGCCTGGCGCAGGATGTCGGCGGCGAAGCGGTCCGTCAGGCGCCCGGCGAGCGCCTGCAGGGCGCCGGCGTCCATGCCGGGCAGGGCGCACAGCGCCTGGGCGGCGCGGTAGCGCACCCACCAGTTCCGGTCCCCGAGGCGCTGCTCGAGGTGCGCCGCATCGCTCGCCTCGCCGAGCCGGCCGAGCGCATGGCTCGCCGCCACGCGCACCACCCAGCTCTCGTGGACGAGCAGGCGGCGCGCATGGTCGACGTCCTCCGGGCTCCAGAGCACCTTGAGCGCGGCGGCGAGGGTTTCGCTGTCCTGGACCTTTCCGAGGACCTCGAGTACCGCCGGCCGCAGCGTCTCGGGATGCATCACGGTCGACAGGCGCAGCAGCCGGGCGAGGCCCGCCCCGCCGCGCGCGGCGCGCGTCTCCGCGCGGATCGCGGTCGCGAGCACGGCGCCGAGGGCGGCGGTGTCGGCCTCCTGCAAGAGCGACGTCACGATGGCGAGCGGCCAGTCCTCGCGCCTCGCCGTCGCGGCGACGATGCGCGGCAGGGCGCGGGCGCTGTCGATGCGAAGCAGCGCTTGCGCGGCGGTCAGCGCGATGATCGAGGGCGCTGCCGGAATGAGCAGCTCGGCGAGCGGCACGATCGCCGGGTTGCGCAGGTGTCCGAGCGTGACCAGCGCGAGGAGCTGCTGGTGGAGGCTGCGCGTGCGCAGCATCCTGTGCGCATACGCTTCCGCGCCGACGCGCCGGGCGAGGTCGGCGAGCCGCGCCTGGGCGTCGCCGCGCACCGATTCCTGCGCGCGGCACCAGAGGAGAAGGAACACCGGCGCATCGCGCTCCCGCAGATGCGGCAGGGGGTCCGGCACCTGCTCGGCGCACTCGGCGAACAGCGGATGCCACTGCTCGGCGAGCGCCTCCTCGCGCGCGAGGCGCCGCAGAAGGCGCGCTCGCGTGATGGCGATGAACGCGAGCAGCGTGGCCGAGGCGACGAGTGCGCCGAGGCCGGTGAAGAGCGCGGCGGCTAGGAGGGGGTCAGAAGCGATGCCGGAGTCCAAGCCGGAAGCCCTGACGCCGGTAGATGTCGCCCTGGTCGTGCCGCAGTCCTTCCCAGGTCAGCGCCCAGGCGGGCGTGAGCCAGTGGCGGCCATAGAGGTTGACGCTCCGGACGTCGGTGCTGGTGATGCCGATCGGCGGCCCGACGTTCTCCACCTCGCGGCCGCGCGTGAGGCCAATGCCGACGCGGCTGCGCTCGGTGTAGAAGTGCTCGAAGGCAAGGCGGTGCGCGGTGGCCGAGCCGGCGCCTTCCGGCCGCCCGTTGTAGATCGTGTACGCGCCGCGGAACGTGGACCCGTACCGCTCGACGGTGCCGATCAAAAGGCGCGTGCTGCTCGCCGTGTACTCCGTGTAGCGCACGCCCGGCGACAGCACCCAGCCGCCGCCGGCCTGCCACGACACCTGCCCGAGCACCGAGTGCTTCGGCAGGACGCGATGGTCCGGGCTCACGTTGCCCTCGACGAGCGCCGTCCAGCGCGCACCGAGCGGGTGGTAGTAGCCGGCGAGGTACTCGGTGTCGCGCAGGTCGAAGCGCGAGGTCCGTCGCGCGATGCCGTACAGCGTCTGGCGCTCGGCGAAGCTGTGGCTGCCCTCGAGGTAGGCGCTGGTCCAGTCGGCGCGGCCGCCGGTCAGCTGCTCGCGGCTGAAGCCGCCTTCCAGCTCCAGGGCGCTGGCCGGCATCGCGAGCAATGCCACGAGGAACAGGATCGGTCGCATCACCGTTTCACCAGGCGTTTGACACGGGCGCGGAACTCGTCGGGCTTGAACGGCTTCACCATGTAGTCGTTGGCCCCGCCCTCGAGCCCGCGCACGATGTCGTGCTCCTGCGAGCGCGCGGTGAGCAGGATCACCGGCACCGCCTCCCAGCCCCTGGTCGAGCGCACCCGCTTCAGGAGCTCGTAGCCGTCGGTATGCGGCAGCATGATGTCGAGGGTGACGATCGCCGGCGGCGCCAGCGTGCCGATGAGCGCCTCGGCCGTGCGGCCGTCGGCGGCATGGTGGACTTCGAAGCCTTCGCGCGAAAGGATGAAGCGCAGGATGTGCGCGATCTGCGCATCGTCCTCGACGATCAGGGCGGAGGCGGCGGCCACGGCGCGGGAGTGTATACGGCACCGCTACAATTCGCTCGAAGCCTGACATAAGTTGGAAAAAGCCACGCAAGACGTCGTCGCGGTCTACCAGCGCTCGCTCGACAGCCGGGGGTTCGTCTCCGACCCGGCGCAGTGGCGCGCGGTCGAGCGCCTGCAGCGCCTGTACGAGGAATGGAGCGCCTACAAGAAGAAGCGCTCGAGCGCGCTGAGGCGGCTCCTCGTGCGCCCGGACCTGCCGAAGGGCGTGTACCTGTGGGGCCCGGTCGGCCGCGGCAAGAGCTTCCTGATGGACGCCTTCTTCCTGTGCGTGCCGCTGGTGCGCAAGCGGCGCGTCCACTTCCACCACTTCATGCGCGAGATCCATCGCGAGCTCGACGAGCTGCGCGGCACCGAGGATCCGCTAGCCGCGGTGGCCGAGAGGGTGTCGAGGAAGCACCGGCTCATCTGCTTCGACGAATTCCACGTCTCCGACATCGCCGACGCCATGATCCTCGGGCGCTTCCTCGAGCAGGTCATGGACCGCGGCGTCGAGTTCGTCATGACGTCGAACTACCACCCGGACCAGCTCTACCCCAACGGCCTGCAGCGCGAGCGCTTCCTGACGGCGATCGAGCTCATCAAGCGGCGCCTCGACGTGGTCTCGGTCGACAACGGCACCGATTACCGGCGCCTGAAGATGGAGAAGATGAAGGTCTACCACGTCGGATCCGAGGCGCCGCTGGCGCAGATCTTCAGCGACCTGCGCGACGTGGAGGAGGAGAAGCACCCGCTCGACGTCGAGGGCCGCACCATCCCGTACCGCAAGCGCGCCGGCGGCCTGGTGTGGTTCGACTTCGAGGTGCTCTGCGGCGGGCCGCGCTCGTACGCCGACTACGTCGACCTCGCGAAGCGCTTCCACACCGTCATGCTGTCAAACGTGCCGGTCATGTCGCCGAAGAATTCCGACGCCGCGCGGCGCTTCACCTGGCTGGTCGACGTCTTCTACGACGACCGCGTCAACCTCGTCGTCTCGGCCGAGGCCGAGCCGGAGCAGCTCTTCACGGCGGGGGAACATGCCGCCGAATTCCAGCGCACCGTCAGCCGCTTGCACGAGATGCAGTCGGTGGAATATCTGCAGGCCGAGCGGCGCCGATAGTGTCGCGGCGGCAGGACGTCGACGCCCGGCGACACGAGAACGCGGCTTCCGCGACAGTAAGCGAGGGACGCCGCTGTTAGCCTGCGGCAACCATGATCCAGGGCGCGCACGCAGGGACCGAGGGAACATCCCGCTCCATCAAGCAGCGGGCCTTGCGTATCCTCGTCGCCGACGACGAGCGCGACACCGCCGACACGCTCAAGTCGATCCTCCAGGACGAGGGACACGTGGTGCATACCGTGTACACCGGCAAGGCCGTGATGCCGGCGGCGGCCGTGTTCAGGCCGGATGTGCTGGTCTGCGACATCGCCATCCCGGGCGTCAGCGGCTACGCCATCGCGCAGGCGATGCGCCATTCTTTCGTCGCCGGACAGCGGCCGGTGCTGATCGCCATGTCCGGCTTCTGGCGCGAGGGCTTCGACCAGCTCGTCGCCCGCCAGGTCGGCTTCGATCACCACCTGCTGAAGCCTTTCGACAACGCCCAGCTGCTCGAGCTGCTGGCGCCGCTCCGCCCCGCCTGAGAATAAATGGGGACAGACCCCATTTTTCTCATTAACAAAGCAACCCCCCCGCTCGCTGCGCTCGCTTCCCCCCTTGACAGGGGGGCGGCCAAGAATCACGACCAGTAGGGCGGAAAGCCCGAGTTCTTCTGCTCGGCTTCGAGCAGCCGCAGCATCGCCGGCCATTCGAGGATGCCGTAGGGACGGCGCGTGCCGGGCTGGTACAGGTGCGCGGTCTTCGCCAGCGTTTCGCTGCTCGGCATGACGATGTCGGTCCGCGCGGCCATGACGTCGACCTGCGTGCGGCAGGCGAGCTCGAGCTGGTACATCAGGTTGAAGGCCTCCGGGATGCTCGGGCCGCAGGTGAGCAGCCCGTGCGAGCGCAGGATCATGGCGTTGTGCGGGCCGAGGTCGCGCACGAGGCGCGCTTGCTCGTCGAGGTCGATCGCAGGGCCCTCGTAGTCGTGGTAGCCGAGGTGGCCCTCGAAGCGGATCGAGGTCTGGCTGATCGGCAGCAGGCCGCACTTCATCGCCGCCACCGCCATGCCGGCGCGCGTGTGCGTGTGGATGATGCAGCGCACATCGCGCCGCGCGCGATGAATGGCGCCGTGGATCACGTAGCCCGCCTTGTTGACGTAATAGTCGGTCGCGGGCTTCCAGACGACGTTGCCGTCGAGGTCGATCTTCGCGAAGCTGGAGGCGGTGATCTCCTTGTACAGCAGGCCGTACAGGTTGATGAGGATGTGCTCCTCGGGGCCGGGGACCCGCACCGTTATGTGGTTGTAGGTGAGGTCGGTCATGCCGTAGACGTCCATCAGCCGGTAGCAGGCGGCGAGGTCGACCCGCGCCTGCCATTCCTCCGGGCTCACCTGGTCGCGCAGGCTGCGAAAGTCGGTACTGTAGTTGGGCAATTTGTCCATGGCCGGTGCAAGAATATAGCGATGCGCCTTGTCCTTGGCTTGCTCTTCGCGCTGGCCAGCGCCGCCGCCTGCGCCCAGTACCCGGCGAAGCCCGTGCGGCTGATCATCCCCTTCCCGCCGGGCGGCAGCAACGACGTCGTCGGGCGGGTGGTGGCCGCGCAGCTCGGCGAGCGGCTGGGCCAGAGCGTGGTGGTCGACAACCGCGGCGGGGCGGGCGGCACGCTCGGCATCAACGCCGCCGCCAAGGCGCCGGCCGACGGCTACAACCTGCTGATGGTGTCGGTCGGCTTTCCGATGAGCATCGCGCTGCGCTGGATGCCGGAGGAATCGCTGCAATGGTTCGTGCCGGTATCGGCCATCGGCACCGGGCCGAGCATCCTCGTGGTGCCGGCCGCGTTGCCGGTGAATTCGGTGAAGGAGCTGATCGCGCTCGCCAGAAGCAAGCCCGGCTACCTCAACGCGGGCTCCGCCGGCGCCGGCAGCTTCCAGCACCTCGCCACCGAGCTCTTCCGGCTGCAGGCCGGCATCGACATCGTCATCATCCAGTACAAGGGCGGCGGGCCGGCGCTCACCGACACCATCGCCGGGCAGGTGCACATGAACGTCGGCAGCGTGATCCAGAACCTGCCGCACGTGCGCTCGGGCAAGCTCAAGGCGCTCGGCATCGGCGGCGAGAAGCGCGTCCCCGCCGCGCCCGACGTGCCGACCTTCGCCGAGGCGGGACTGCCGGGCGCGGAGGCGACGAACTGGTGGGGCATCGTCGCGCCGGCAGGCACGCCTTCTCCGATCTTGAAGAAACTCGAAGCCGAAATGGCCGCGCTCCTGGACTCCGCGGAGACGCAGAAGCGCTTCCAGGCCGAGGGCGCCGAGACGCTGCGCATGTCGGCGCAGGAGTTCTCGCAGCACATCGCCGCCGAGACGGCGAAATGGACGCGGGTGGTCAAGCAGGCCAACATAAAGGCGCAATGACGATGGAACGCTTCAAGGCATTCAGGCTGACCGAGACGCCGGAGAAGAAGATCCGCGCCGAAATGGTCGACACGTCGCTCGACGAGCTCGACAACCACGAGATCACGGTGCGCGTCGCGTACTCGAGCGTGAACTACAAGGACGCTCTCGCCGCGACCGGCAAGGGCCGCATCCTGCGCCGGCCCTCGGCGATCGGCGGCATCGATTTCGCCGGCACGGTGGTGTCGTCCAGCGACCCGCGCTTCAAGAAGGGCGACGCCGTGCTCACCGCGAGCGGCGAGTACGTCGGCGTCTCCACCGACGGCGGCTACGCGCCGTACTGCCGGGTGAAGGGCGACTGGATCGCCAAGGTGCCGCAGGGTCTTTCGCTCTGGGAGGCGATGGCCTACGGCACAGCGGGGTATACCGCCGGCATCGCGGTGCACCGCATGGAGCACAACGGGCTGAAGCCGTCGAACGGGCCGGTGATCGTGAACGGCGCCACCGGCGGCGTGGGCTCGATCGCCATCGCCATGTTCGCGAAGCTCGGCTACCACGTCGTCGCGCTCACCGGCAAAGAGAGCGAGTCGGACTGGCTGAAGAGGCTCGGGGCGAAGGAAATCATGCTGCGCCAGAGCCTGAACCTCGAGAAGATCAAGCCGCTGGACAAGGCGACCTGGGCCGGCGCGGTCGACAACCTGGGCGGCCCGGTGCTGGCCTGGATGGCGAGCACGATGAAGGACAACGGCGTCATCGCCTCGATCGGCCTGGCGGCGAGCCCGCAGCTCAACACCTGGGTGATGCCGTTCATCCTGCGCGGCGCGAGCCTGCTCGGCATCAACTCCGGCGACAGCTCGAACGACATCCGCGACCACGTCTGGCAGCGGATGGCCACCGACCTCAAGCCGCCGCTGCTGAAGGAAATGGCGCGCACCATCCCGTTGCGGGAGCTGCCGGGCGTGTTCGACGACTTCATCAACGCCAAGGTGAACCGGCGCGTGGTCGTTGATCTGACGGACTGACTGCCCTTGCCATCGGCGACCGAGCTGCCGCAGAAGCGCGTGCTGGTCGTCGATGATTCGAAGTTCGTCCGCGCGACCTTCGCCGCGGTGCTGAAGAACGTGTTCCCGGTGCGCGAGGAGCCGGACGGGGAAGCCGCCTGGCGGGCGATAGAGGAAGACAGCTCGATCATCCTCGTGTTCACCGATCTCGACATGCCGAAGCTGGACGGCCTGGGCCTGCTTGGCCGCATCCGGGCCTCGGGCGACGCGCGTATCCGCAGCCTGCCGGTGGTGGTCATTTCCGGCAACGAGCAGGCCGGGGTCAAGGAACGCGCCCGCGCCGCGGGCGCGAACGACTTCATCAGCAAGTCAGCCGATCCGCCGGAGCTCCTCGCGCGGCTGGACAACGTCCTGAAGGTGGTGACCGCCAGGGAGGCGGAGGCGACGCAGGATCGCCTGACCGGGGCGCTGACGGAGAGCTACCTGCGCACCGAGAGCGCCAAGCGCTATTCCTATGCGCGCCGCCACGGCGCCGAGCTTTCGGTCATGGCGGTGCGCATCGACAGTGCCGGCGACATCGTGCGCGCCGCGGGCAAGGACGCCGCGGAGCAGCTGATCGCGAGGATCGCGAAGCTGCTCATAGGACAGGTGCGCGCGGAGGATTCCGTCGCGCGCACCGCCGCGGCCACTTTCACGGTCGTCGGGCCGGGAACCTCGGCAGCGCAGATGCTGCTGCTCGGCCAGCGCCTGCAGGCGCAGCTGGCGGGCGCGCGCGCCACGTACGGCGACAAGGTGCTGAAGATCGAGAGCAGCCTCGGCGTTGCATCCATGCGCGTCGATGCGAGCCAGTCCTTCGACGAGCTGATGCAGCTCGCGCTGCAGCGGCTCGACACGGGCGCCGCGCCGGCGCAAGGCGCGGCGGAAAGCGTGCCGCCCGAGATCGACCAGGCCTTGCGCGTGCTCGAGCGGGCCGACTTGCGTCGCCTGGGCGACAGCAAGGAGATCGTCGAGCGGCTGCAGCGCATCGCCGGGATGATCCGGGCAAAACGCCCTTAGACAGGGGAGTTACACTCGCGACATGGCTACCTACCGCGACTTCCATCGCCGCTCACTCGACGACCGCGACGGCTTCTGGCGCGAGCAGGCGAGGCTGATCCACTGGGAGAAGCCGTTCCAGAAGGTGCTGGACTACTCGCGGCCGCCGTTCTCGCGCTGGTTCGTCGGCGGCGAGACCAACCTCTGCCACAACGCGCTCGACCGCCACCTGGCGGCGCGCGGCGAGCAGAAGGCGCTGGTCTGGATCTCGACCGAGGTCGACCAGACGCGCGAGTTCACCTATCGCCAGCTGCACGCCGAGGTGAACCGCGTCGCGGCGATGATGCAGTCGCTCGGCGTGAAGCGCGGCGACCGCGTGATCGTCTACATGCCGATGATCCCCGAGGCGGCCTTCGCGATGCTGGCGTGCGCGCGCCTGGGCGCGATCCATTCGGTGGTCTTCGGCGGCTTCGCCGCGGCGAGCCTCGCCGCACGGATTGACGACGCGCGGCCGGCGCTGATGATCACCGCCGACGGCGGCAGCCGCATGGGCAAGACCGTTCTCTACAAGTCGCTCGTCGACGAGTCGCTGAAGCTCGCCCGGCACGCGCCGCAGAAGGTGCTGATCTTCCGCCGCGGGCTGGATGAAAAGATGCCGACCGTGGCCGGGCGCGACGTCGACTGGGAGACGCTCGCCAAGGACTTCAAGGGCGCGAGCACGGCGTGCGCCTGGGTCGAGTCGAGCACGCCGTCCTACATCCTCTACACCTCCGGCACGACGGGCCGCCCGAAGGGCGTGCAGCGCGACGTGGGCGGCTACGCCGTGGCGCTCGCCTCGTCGATGAAGCACATCTTCGTCGGCGAGCCGGGCGAGACCATGTTCACCACCTCCGACATCGGCTGGGTGGTGGGGCACTCGTACATCATCTACGGGCCGCTGATCGCCGGCATGACGACCATCATGTACGAGGGCGTGCCGATCCGGCCCGACGCCGGCGTGTGGTGGAAGATCGTGCAGGACTACAAGGTGGCGGTGATGTTCTCCGCGCCGACCGCGATCCGCGTGCTGAAGAAGCACGATGTTTCGTATTTGAAAAAATACCAGCTCTCGACGCTGAAGCACCTCTTCCTGGCGGGCGAGCCGCTCGACGAGCCGACGCACAAGTGGATCACCGAGTCGCTCGGCCGCCCGGTCATCGACCACTACTGGCAGACCGAGACCGGCTGGCCGCTGCTCTCGGCGCATCCCGGCATCGAGAAGACGCCGCTCAAGATGGGCTCGCCGAGCTTTCCGGTCTACGGCTACGACGTCCGGCTGCTGCATGAAGCCACCGGCAAGCCCGTCGCCGACGGCGAGAAGGGCGTGGTGGCGATTGCGCCGCCGCTGCCGCCGGGCTGCATGTCGACCGTATGGGGCGACGACGAGCGCTTCGTCAAGACCTACTTCCGCGACTTCAAGGGCCAGGAGATCTACTCCACCTTCGACTGGGGCATCCGCGACAAGGACGGCTACTACTTCATCCTCGGCCGCACCGACGACGTGATCAACGTCGCCGGCCACCGCCTCGGCACGCGCGAGATCGAGGAGGCGGTGAGCATGCATCCGAACGTGGCGGAGTGCGCCGTGGTCGGCGTGGCCGATCCGCTGAAGGGGCAGATGCCGCTCGCCTTCGCGGTGCTGAAGGACCCCGGCAAGAAGACTTCCGCCGAGGAGGTGATGCAGACCGTCGACAAGCAGCTCGGCGCCATCGCGCGGCCCAAGGCCGTGCACTTCGTGACCTTGCTTCCGAAGACGCGCTCGGGAAAAACCCTGCGGCGCTCGATCCAGGCGCTGGCCGAAGGCCGCGACCCGGGCGACCTCACCACCATCGAAGACCCGAGCGCCCTCGAACAGATCAAACAGGCCCTGCGATGAAACAGAGACCGATGCTCACCCTCGACGACTGCCGCAAGATCAGCGCGGCGGCCGAGGCCGAAGCCAGGAAGAACAACTGGATCGTGGCCATCGCCATCCTCGACGACGGCGGCCACCTGCTGCACCTCGTGCGGATGGACGGCGCCTCGCCGTTCAACGCCCGCACCGCGGTCGCCAAGGGCAAGACGGCGGCGGAAACGCGCCGCTCGACGCTGGTGTGGGAAGAGCGCATCAAGGGCGGCCGCAACTCCATGCTCGGCATGCCCAAGATCACCCCGGTGCAGGGCGGCCTGCCCATCGTCGTCGACGGCACCTGCGTCGGCGGCGTCGGCGTCTCCGGCGTGCAGTCGCACGAGGACGAGCAGATCGCCAAGGCCGGCATCGACGCGCTGGGCAAATAAATGTCTTCGAAGCGCGTCGCCTGGATCGGCCTCGGCCTGATCGGGCTGCCGATGGCGGCGCGCCTCGCCGCCGCAGGCTGGGACGTGCGCGGCTTCGATGTGAGCGGCGAGCGCCTGCGCCTCGCCGGCGAACGCGGGATCAAGCCGGCGGCGAGCCTCGAAGACGCGGTAGCGGGCGCGCGGTTCGTCTTTACCTCGCTGCCGAACGAGCAGGTGCTGGTCGAGCTTGCGCCGCGCCTCGTGGGCGACGCCATCTGGATCGAGACCTCGACCGTCGGCCCGGTGGCATCGGCGAAGGCGGGCCAGGGTCGAATGGCATACCTCCGCGCCCCCGTCTCCGGCAGCACGGCCCTCGCGGAAGCGGGCACGCTGACGACGTTCGTCTCCGGCCCGAGGGACGCCTTCGAGGCAGCGCGACCGGCGCTCGCCGCCTACAGCCGCGCGCAGATCTGGGTAGGCGAGGGCGACGAGGCGCGCTACGCCAAGCTGGCGGTCAATCTCATGGTTGCAGTCACGGCGGGCATGATGGGCGAGGCCCTCGCGCTAGCGAAGAGCGGCGGCATCGACTGGAGCACGATGCTGGACGTCATCGGCGACAGCGTCGTGGCCTCGCCGCTGGTCAAGTACAAGCTCGAGCCGCTGCGCCGCCGTGACTTCACGCCCGCCGCGACCGGCGCGCTGGTGCTGAAAGACCTCGACTTGATGATCGAGGCCGCTCGCCAAGCGGGGCTCGACCTGCCGCTCGCCGCCCACATGCAGTCGCTCTACCGCGGCCTGGAGGAATCCCGGCTCCTCGGCCAGGATTTCTTCAGCATCAGCGCTCCGAATTCCGTACCCGGTACGTAGTTATTCGTTCTACGCCGTGTTAGAAAGTTGCGTACCGGGTACGGAATTCGGGCAGTACGCAGCCTTACAAAATAATTACGTACGTCGTACGGAATTAATGTTCGCCGGTTGCCCGTAGGTACTGGTCGAGCGCCGGGCTGACGTTCGGCGCGAAGAGCTCTTCTACTTTCATTGGCCGTCGCGTAAGGCTCTGCTCGTCCAGGTACTGCACCAGTGCTTCCAGCGTCGGACGGCTGCCCTCGATCGAGTAGTCCCACGGGATCTCGCGCGAGCGCTCGTTCTCGTCGATGACCCACGGCAACGTCACCGTCAGGGCATCGGTGTCGTACATGTGCTCGAGCGCCAGGTCCCTCGATTTCGTGAACGCCTTGTAAAGGCTGACCGCCAGCCAGGGATTCGCGTCGTACAGGCGCCGGCGCAGCACGAAGGTGTGCATGATCGGAAAGATGCGGGTCTTGCGGTAATAGGCGAGCTCGACCTCGCGGAAATTCGGCACCAGCCGCCGGACCGTGGTGCCGAGCGTCTTCGGGATCATCACCGACATCAGGACGTCGATCTCGCCGCGCTCCAGCATCTCCTCCAGCGTCCTGCCGGCAGGCAAGGGCTCCAGGCGGATGCCGGCCGGGGGCCGGATGGTGCGCACCGGGCGGCCGATTACCCAGGTGAGGTCCTTGGGCGCCACGCCGTGCTCGTGCTGCAGGAAGCCTCGCGTCCACACCGCGGCGGTCATCTGGTAGTCGCCGACGCCGATCCGCTTGCCTTTCAGCTCCGCCGGCCCGCGCAGCGGCGAATCGCCGCGCACGTAGAGGGCGTTCTGGCGGAACACGCGCGACGGGAACACGGGGATGGCTATGAAGCGCTCGTCGCCCTCGGAGCGCAGGATGGTGTACGAGGAGAGCGACATCTCGGAGGCGTCGAACTCCTCGTGGTTCAGCATGCGCCAGAACGTCTCGCCGGGCCGCAACGCGAGGTAGGTGAGCTCGCCGACGCCGTCGGGCTTCACGCGGCCGTCGATGAGGGCCTGCGTGCGATCGTAGCGGCCGCACGCGATGGTGAGTCGCATGCGCTGAAGTATATTGCCCGGCATGAGCAGCGAGCCCCGTGTTTCGATCGCCGGCGGCGGCATCGGCGGCCTCACGGCCGCGCTCGCGCTGCTGCGCATGGGCATCGACGTCGACGTCTACGAGCAGGCGCCCGAGCTGAAGGAGGTCGGCGCCGGCGTGCAGCTCGCCGCCAACGGCACGCGGGTGCTCTATGCGCTCGGCGTCGGCGAGGAGCTGAAGGCGCTCTCCTGCGAGGCGCAGGGCAAGGAGATCCGCCTGTGGAGCACCGGCGAGACGTGGAAGCTCTTCGACCTCGGCCCGGTCTCCATCGAGCGCTATGGAGCGCCTTACTTCACCGTGTACCGGCCCGACCTGCTCGACGTGCTGGCGCGCGCGGTGCGGCGGCTGAAACCCGACGCCATCCACCTGAACGCGAAGTGCTCGGGGTTCGCGCAGGACGATCAGGGCGTCACGCTCGCCTTCGACGGCGGATCGGTGAAGAGCGATGCGCTGATCGGCGCCGACGGCGTGCATTCGCGCATCCGCCAGGGACTGTTCGGCGCCGACAAGCCCGGATTCACCGGCATGATCGCCTGGCGCGGCATCGTGCCTATGGAGCGGCTGCCGCGCCACATGGCGCGCATGGTCGGCTCGAACTGGGTCGGACCCGGCGGCCATATCGTCCACTATCCGCTGCGCGCCGGCCGGCTGATGAACTTCGTCGGCGTGCTCGAGCGCAGCGGCTGGCAGGTCGAGTCGTGGAGCGCGCGCGGCACGCCGGAAGACCTGGCGGCGGACTTTCGCGGCTGGCACCAGGACATCCAGGCCTTCGTCCGCGCCATCGACACGCCCTACAAGTGGGCGCTGATGGTGCGCGCGCCCCTCGAGCGCTGGACGGTCGGGCGAGTCACGCTGCTCGGCGACGCGGCGCACTCCATGCTTCCGTTCCTTGCGCAGGGGGCGGTGATGGCGATCGAGGATGGCTATGTGCTGGCTCGATGCCTTGCCGCCTTTCCGGTGGAAACTGCCCTGCAACGCTACGAGGCCGCGCGGCGCGAGCGCACCCGCCGCACGGTCGAAGGCTCGGCGGCCAACATCTATCGCTTCCACAACCCGCAGCTCGCCGATCCGGAGGAGGGAAGGAAATTCGTCGACCGCGAGTGGACCAGCCAGCGCATCGCCGATCGCTATGAATGGCTGTTCCGCTACGACGCGACGACGGTCGAGATATGAAGCCGGTCCGCCGGATCGTGACCGGCCACAAGGAGGGCAGGTCCGTCGTCGTGTTCGACGGGAGGGCGCCGAACCAGAAGCTACGGCAGGCCTCGGGGCTCGTCTCTACGCTGCTTTGGGTCACCGACGAAACGCCCGCCGACATCAGTGGAAACAGGGATAAAAGCCTGCGCGAGATCGGCGTGCCGCCGCCCGAGCGCGGCACGATTTTCCGCATCGTCGATTTCCCGCCGGAGGGCGGCGCCCGCTCGCGCGAGGCGATCCTGCAGGAGATGGGCGTGGCCGATCACGGCGGCGGACGGCATGCGGCGATGCACCGCACGCGCAGCGTGGACTACGCCATCGTGCTGGAGGGCGAGATCGACATGCTGCTCGACGATTCGGAAGTGCACCTCGAGGCCGGCGATGTGCTGGTGCAGCAAGGCACCAACCACGCCTGGGTCAATCGCGGCGCGCAGACGTGCAGGATGGCCTTCGTGCTGGTCGACGCGAAAGGGGCATAATCCGCGCTGAAAGGAGGAGGACAACAATGAGCTCCATCGCACCCCCCGCTTCACACGCTGTCGTCGTACCTTCGTACCACCCCACGCTGCTGCTGGTCGGACGGCTGCTGCTCGCCGCCGTGTTCCTGGTCGCCGGCATCCGCAAGGCCATGGCGGTCGCCGGATCGGCGGGTTACTTCGCCAAGCTCGGCTTCCCGATGCCGGAAGTGGTGGTCTATGTCGCGATCGTCATCGAGATCGGCGGCGCGCTGATGCTGATCGCCGGCTGGAAGACGCGCATCGCGGCCTGGATCCTCGCCGCGTTCGTGGTCATCGCGACGTTCATGGCGCATCGCTTCTGGGAATTTCCGGACGCCCAGTACGCGAACCAGATGAACCACTTCCTGAAGAATGCCGCGATCGTCGGCGGCATGATGTTCGTGGCGGCATGCGGACCGGGCAGCCTGTCGGCCGACAAGAGTTGACCGGGCGTCCCGATGCACTGCTGATCTCGGACCTGGAGCGGGCGAACATCCACCCGCTCTGGGACCGCTACAAGCGCATCACGCCGGTCGCGCCCCGGCCGAAGGACGCGCCGATGCACTGGCGCTGGCGCGACATCGAGCCGTTCACCGAGCGCGCCGCGCGCGAGGTCGGCATCGAGGACGTCGAGCGGCGCGCGCTGATCCTCACCAATCCCGCCTTCGGCGGCGACACCGTCACCACGCACAACCTGATCGGCGCCTTCACGGTGCTCGAGCCGGGCGACAAGGCGGTGCCGCACCGCCACACCGCCTCGGCCATCCGCTTCTCGACGCGCGCCGAGGGCGCCGTGACCATCGTCAACGGCAAGCGCTGCGAGATGAAGGAGGGCGACCTGGTCCTCACGCCGCCCATGTGCTGGCACGGCCACATCAACCAGGCCGGCCGCCGCACCGTGTGGTTCGACGCGGCCAACATGCCGGCGGTGTGCGCGCTCGACGCGAGCTTCTTCGAGCCGGGCACGCGCCAGGACGAGCGCTTCTGGGAAGTGGGCACCGCGGGCGCCGAGGAATACCGCTTCCCCGGTGTCGAGGCGCGCGCCGAGCTCGCCGAGACGCCGGTGGGCCCCGACGGCGCGCGCACGCACCGCTACACGAAGAACGGCGGTCCGGTCATGCCGACCCTCGACCTCTATCTCAAGCGCATTGACAAGCCCACCCGCCCGGTGCGCACCACCTGGAACGCGGTCTGCCTGGTGGTCAACGGGCAGGGACGCTCCACGGTGGGCGACAAGCGCTTCGAGTGGTCGAAGCACGACGTGTTCACCATCCCGCATTGGACCTGGGCATCGCACGAGGGGAACGCGGACCTCTTCGTCGTGACGGACCGCGCCCTCTACGAGCATCTGGATCTGTCGCGAGAAGAATTCGAGTGATCGGCAAGCCGGTCCTCCGCGTCGAGGACCCGAAATTCCTCAGCGGCAAAGGGCAGTTCATCGAGGACATCTCGCTCCCCGGCGAGCTGTGGTGCGCGATCGTCCGATCGCCTCACGCCCACGCGAAGGTTGTATCCATCAGGGGCAATGGAGCCCTCCTTCTGACGGGCGAAGACATGGCCCGCGACGGCGTGCAGCCGATGCGCTGCGGCTGGGCGCTGGCCGGCATGGTCGAGCCGCCGCGCTACGCGCTCGCCCGCGGCACCGTGCGCCACGTCGGAGAACCCGTGGCGGCGGTCTTCGCCGAGACCCGCGCCCAGGCCGAAGACGCCGCCGAGCGCGTCGAGGTGCAGTATGAGCCGCTGCCGCTGATCGAAGGCGAGCGCGCCTTCACGTGGACACGGGGCGATCGCGCCGCAGTCGATGCCGCGTTCGCGCAAAAACCGAGAGTGGTTTCGATCGAGCTCGTCAACAACCGCCTGTGCGGCGCCGCCATCGAGGGGCGCGGCGCGATCGCCACGGCGGACACGCTTTATGTCGGCACGCAGGCGCCGCACCATATCCGGCGCTACGTGTGCCAGGAGCTCGGCCTCGACGAAGGCGCGCTGCGCGTCGTGTCGCGCGACATGGGCGGCGGCTTCGGCTACAAGGGCAAGCACTATCCCGAGGAGACACTGGTCGTCTGGGCGGCGCGCCGCCTCGGCCGCCCGGTGAAGTGGATCGCGCGGCGCACCGAGTCGTTCCTCTCGGATACGCAGGGCCGCGACCACGTCACGCGCGCCGAGCTGGCCGTCGACGATGCCGGCAACTTCCTCGCCTTGCGAGTGCACACGACCGCGAATCTCGGCGCCTATGTGTCGAGCTTTGGCGCCGCGATCCCGGGGCCGATCTACAGCGCGCTGCTCGCCGGCGTCTACAAAACCCCGCATGTGTTCGTCGAAGTCACGGGCGTGTTCAGCAACACGGTGCCCACCGACGCGTACCGCGGCGCCGGCCGTCCGGAAGCCTGCTACGTGCTGGAGCGCCTCGCCGACAAGGCAGCGCTCGAGCTCGGCATCGACCGCGCCGAAATCCGGCGGCGCAACCTGATTGCGAAGAGCGCGATGCCGTACAAGACGCCCGTCGGGCCGACGTACGACTGCGGCGACTTCCCGAAGCTGCTGGAGCGCGCGCTGAGCCTGTCCAATTTTTCAGCCAAGAGAAAACCCGGACGAGGCATTGGCATAGCCTGTTACGTGGAGTCTTCCGGCGTGGCGCCGTCGCGCCTCGCCGGCATGATGGGAGCCAAGGTCGGGTTCTACGAGTCGGCGCAGATCCGCGTCATGCCGGACGGCAGCATCAACGCCTATCTCGGCACGCATAACCACGGCCAGGGCCACGCCACTACGTTCGCGCAGCTCCTCTCGGCGCAGCTCGGCGTGCCGGTCGAGCGCATCTTCATCCACGAGGGCGACACGGCGCAGGTGCCGATCGGCACCGGCACCTTCGGCTCGCGCTCGATCGCCGTCGGCGGCTCCGCGCTGCACGTTGCCGGAAAGAAGATCATCGAGAAGGGCAAGCGCATCGCGGCGCATCTGCTCGAGGCTTCGGCGGGTGACGTCGAGTTCAAGGACGGGGCCTTCGCGGTCGCCGGGACGGACCGGGGAGTCGGTTTCGAGCAGGTGGCCAGGGCGGCCTACGTGCCGCACAACTATCCGCTGGGCGAGGTCGAGCCCGGGCTGGACGAGAACGCCTTCTACGATCCGCCCAACTTCGCGTTCTCCAACGGCGTGCACGTCGCCGAGGTCGAGGTCGACCGCGACACCGGCGCGGTGCGGATCACGGGGTACTGGGCGGTCGACGACATCGGCACGGTGATCAACCCGATGATCGTCGAGGGCCAGCTGCACGGCGGCCTCGCGCAGGGCATCGGCCAGGTGCTGACCGAGCGCACGGTGTACGAGGAGGGCCAGCTCCTTTCCGCCTCGTTCATGGATTACGCCCTGCCGCGCGCGGGCGACCTGCCGTTCTTCGAGTCGGAGCTGGACGAGAGCCAGCCCTGCACGCACAACCCGCTCGGCGCCAAGGGCTGCGGCGAGTCCGGCACCATTGCCGCGCCGGCCGCGGTGATGAACGCGCTGCTCGATGCCTTGGCGCCTTACGGCGTGAAAGACCTCGAGATGCCGGCTACACCGCACCGAATCTGGCAAGCGATAATGCGCAGATGATCCAATCCTCTTTCCGGGCCCAGGAAGTCAACCCGGCGAAACTGGTCCAGCTCTACCGGCGCGAGCTCGAGCTGTGCCAGGTGAAGAAAGGCGAGACCATCGCCGTGGTGAGCGACCTGGCGACCCGCCGCGAGTACATCCAGGCCGCGTTCGCAGCCGCCGACGACCTCGGCGCCGACATCTACGAGCTGTGCGTGAACTCGCTGCCGTCGTGGACCAAGGTCGGCGTGCCGACGATCGGCAAGTGCAAGGGAACGCTCGAGGCCGTGGCCGCGGCGGACCTGGTGGTGATCTTCCACGTGCCGCTGTTCACCCAGTGGCTGAAGCAGGTGATGGACGGCGGCACGCGCGTGCTGATGATCATCGACGCGCCCGATGACCTCGACCAGCTGATGGCGCCGGCGGGATTGAAGGAGGCGTGCAAGCACGCCGAGAGCCTGTACAAGAAGACCCGGAAGGTGCGCGTCACTAGCGAAGCGGGCACCGATCTCGCCTACGACTGCGGCGAGTATCCGGTGATGACGCAATGGGGCTACGCCGACGAGCGCGGCCACTTCGACCACTGGGGCGGCGGGCACATCCACACCTTCCCGAACGAGGGCAGCGCGAGCGGCACGGTGGTGTTCCAGCCGGGCGACATCGTCATCCTGCCGTACTGCCGCTATGTGCAGGACCCGGTCAAGCTCACCATCCGCGAAGGCCATATCGTCGACGTGCAGGGCGGCATGGACGCCAAGCTGATGCGCGACTGGCTGGACGACGGCAAGACCGCTGCGAGCGATCGCGATCCTTACGCGGTCTCCCACCTCGGCTGGGGCCTGAATCCCCAGGCGCTGTGGTACGGCATCGCGCTGCACGGCGACACCCCGGAGCGCCACCGCGCATCGGCGCGGACCTTTCCGGGCAACTTTCTTTTCTCCACCGGCCCCAACACGCAGGGCGGAGGCAAGCGCAGCACGCGCGGCCACTACGACGTGCCGATGCGCGACTGCACCATCGCGCTCGACGGCGAGGTGGTGGTCGAGCGCGGCAAGATCGTCGACGAAAAAATGCGCGTCAAGCGCGAGAACCGATAAGGGGGAACGATGCGAATCCTGTTGAGCATCCTGGCGTTCACGCTGGCAACCGCGGCCTCCGCCGCGGACAAGGTGAAGATCGGTTTCATCAGCACGCTGTCGGGGCCGAACGCCGCCATCGGCATCGACATCCGCGATGCCTTCAACCTCGCCGTGAAGCTGAACGGCGGCAAGCTCGGCGGCCTGCCGGCGGAGGTGCTGGTGAGCGATGACCAGCTCAAGCCCGAGAACGCCAAGCAGATCGCGGAGCGTTACCTGCGCCTGGAGAAGGTCGACTTCCTTACCGGCGGCGTCTTTTCCAACATCGTCCTGGCGATGGCTCCCGATGCGCTCGCCAGCAAGGTGTTCTACATCACCCCG
>DASSPL010000136.1:0-7554 GCA_035699685.1 Burkholderiales bacterium
ACCCGAAGCTATTACGAACCGGCCGTCCTCGACCGCGTGCTCGACGAGCACCTCGCGGCCAAACGCAACCATGAAGAGCTGCTGTGGACGCTTCTGAATCTAGAAATCTGGCACCGGACCCTTCAGGCCACGACGCGCTCCGCCGCGCCCGCCTGAGCGACAAGCTGCGCTGGCGGCTGAACCGCCTGCGCTGCATGAGCGCCTTCGAGATCGCGCACCGCACGGTGCGCGCCGTGCAGGCGCGCGCGGAAGCGAGCGGGGTGTTGAAGGCCCCGGTCGTCCCGGCGCCCGATCTCGCCCGGACCTCGCGGCCGTGGGTGCAGCGCGCGCCCGGCGTGCATGCCGGCACCTATCTCGCCGCCGCCGACCGCGTGGCGGACGGGCGGCTCGACATCTTCTCGCTCGGCAACGCCGACATCGGCCTGCCGCCGCGCTGGAACCGCGACCCGAAGACCGGCATCGAGGCGCCGCTCGCCTTCGGCAAGCTGCTCGACTACCGCGATCCGGACCTGGTCGGCGACATCAAGTACCTGTGGGAGCCGAACCGCCACCTGCAGATCGTGACGCTGGCGCAGGCCTACGCGCTCTCGGGCAAGCGCAGCTTCCGCGACGCGCTCATCGACCAGCTCGACAGCTGGTTCATCGCCTGCCCCTATGGCCGCGGCCCGAACTGGGCGAGCGCGCTCGAGCTGGGCATTCGCCTGGTCAACTGGGCGATCGCCTGGCAGCTGATGGGCCCGATCCAGGACGAGGACTTCAAGCGCCGCTGGCTCACCTCGGTCTACCAGCACGCGCACGCCATCCGCAGCTGGTTCTCGGGCCATTCGTCGGCCAACAACCACCTGATCGGCGAGGCCACGGGCCTGTTCATCGCCGGCGTCACCTGGCCCCACTGGCCGGAATCGGCCGAATGGGTGTCGAGCGCGAAGAAAATCCTGGAGCGCGAGGCTCTGGCGCAGAACGCGCCCGACGGCGTGAACCGCGAGCAGGCGGTCTGGTACCAGCAGTTCGTGCTCGACATGCTGGTGCTGCCGCTGCTCGCCGGCCGCGCCAACGGCATCGCGTTCTCGCCCGAGTACGAGTCGCGCATCGAGTCGATGATGGACTTCCTCGCCTCGATCATGGACGCCGGCGGCAACGTGCCGATGTTCGGCGACGCCGACGACGGCTACCTGGTGCGCCTCGAGCAGGAGGGCGCCGAGTACTCGCCCTACCGTTCGGCGCTGGGGCTCGGCGCGATCCTCTTCCGCCGCGGCGACTTCAAGCTGAAGGCCGGGCGCCTCGACGACAAGGCGCGCTGGCTGATCGCCGACGCCGACACGCAATACGACGCCCTGGACGCGAGGGCCACCCGGCTGCCGCTGCGGCAGAGCTTCGCCGAGGGCGGCTATTTCATCCTCGGCACCGACTTCGACACGCCGCAGGAGATCCGCGCCGTGGTCGACGCCGGCCCGCTCGGCTACACCTCGATCGCGGCGCACGGCCACGCCGACGCTCTGTCGTTCACGCTGTCGGCCGGCGGCCGGGAGCTCCTGATCGACCCGGGCACGTACGCCTATCACACGCAGGAGCGCTGGCGGCAGTACTTCCGCGGCACCTCGGCGCACAACACGGTGCGCATCGACGGCCGCGACCAGTCCGAGCAGGGCGGCAACTTCATGTGGCTGCGCAAGGCGCACGCGGCGTGCGCGCTGTGGCTCTCGTCGCCCGACAAGGACAGCTTCGAGGGCTGGCACGACGGCTACGCGCGGCTCGACGATCCGGTGAAGCACCGGCGGCTGCTGCAGCTCGACAAGAAGTCGCGCACCCTGGTGGTCGAGGACAACCTGCACATGGACGACGAGCACGACGTCGAGCTCTTCTTCCATTGCGCGGAGGAATGCCGCGTCGACGCCATCGAGGGCGGCTACCTCCTCGAGCGCGACGGCATTCGCGCGCGGCTGATCCTTCCGCGGGACGGCACCGCCGAGCTCTACCGCGGCAGCCTGTCGCCGATGCTCGGCTGGGCCTCGCGCGGCTTCGACCGCCGCCAGCCCACCGCCACCCTGGTCTGGCGCGCGAAGCTCGCCGCGCCCGCGGTGCTGCGCACCACCATCACGCTCGAGCGCGCCTGACCTAGCCGATCGGGCGCAGCAGCCAGCAGAGACCGGCGGCGCCGGTCTTGAGGAGCAGGGCGCGCGCGGCGAGCTCCACGAGGGGCACGAGGCCGGCCTGCTCGACATGGCGGCCGAGCGGTCGGCCGACGAGGCTGCCGCTGTCCGTGCGCAGGAGCTCGAGCGCCGCCTCGTTCGCCTCCTGCACATTGCCGCCGGCATCGGTGACGACGTAGGCATCGGGCGCGTAGCGGAAGAACTCCGCGTAGCGCTCCTTTTCCTCGCGCAGGGCGCCGATATCCTCGAGCGCCGCCTCCATCTCGCGCCGCGCCTCGGCATCGAGCGACTCGCGCACCGCGTCCAGGGTGGCGAGCAGGTCGTCGGCCGACGCCGGCGCGCTCATGCCACGCACTCCAGCCGCCAGCAGATGCCGCGCGCCTGCTCACGCGCGCCGATGAGGCGCGCCGTCAGCGCCACCTCGGTGCGCAGCCCGGGCGACTCGATGACGGTGCGCCAGGAGCCGCCGGCGGCCGCCTCGCCGCGGCCGAGCCGCGCCAGGCGCTCGCGGAACTCGGCGCGGCGGTCGAGCGCGACGAACGCGGCGAGCGGCTTGCCCTGCAGATGGCGCCTGCGGCGTTGCAGGACATCGACGGCGGCGCCGTTCGCCTCGCGGATGGTTCCGCTCGCGTCGGAGACCAGGTAGGCGTGGTCGGCCTGCTCGAAGATGTCCTGGTACTGGCGGCGCTCGGCCGCGAGCTGCGCGACCTGCGAGCGCAGCTTGAGCCACAGCCCCAGGTCGTCCTCGCCGGTCAGGCCGGGGCGCCGAGGTCCAGCTCGAACTGCTCGGCCGGCTCGAGCTCGAAGGCGCGGCCGGCCTCGCCCATCGCGGAGAGCAGCTCTTCGGCCGTGCAGCCGAGCTCGAGCGCCCAGTCGTGGAGCCGTTCGGCGTCGTTGTAGTCCATGGACGCCATCTTTAGCAACAGTCGTTCGTTTCTGTCTATCGTGGCGCCGCCTGGCGGCCGCGCAGCGATGCCTGGATTTCCGCCTCGGCGGCGAGCCAGTCCTCCGCTTCCAGGCCGGGCTCGAAGCCGCGGCGCTCGGCACGGTAATACGCCGCCTCGGCGATCCAGCGCTGCAGGTCCTCTGCCGACGGCGCGGTCTTCGGGGGTCTTGCGCTCATGACGCTCCTCACGGATTGACGAGGACGCCATGCTGCCCGCGCCGGCCCGCGATTGCAGTCAACCGCTCCGCGTTTCGCTCGTACCAGCCGCGCCGCGCGCAGGGGTGGCGCGATGCACTACGCGGCCCCGCTAGAGCAGTCTCCAGTCGCCGTTCGGCTCGCGCCGCGGGATGTCCTTGCCGTCGACGTCGTGCGTCGGCATGTCCTCGATGCCCCAGAGGCGCGATCCGCCGCGGAACGCGGTGAGGTTGTGTCCCAGCCGCACGTTGGGCGGCAGCGGCTCGCGCACGTACTTCGCGTTGCCGCCGCCGAGGACGACGTAGTCGGCGAGGAACGCGCGCTGCAGCGAGGGCACGATCTCGAGCACGCGCTCGCGCCACTTCTTCTTGCCCTTGTCTTCCAGGGCGGCCCGGCCGAGCCGGCTGGCGAAGGTGTGGCCGGGCTTGTAGGCGAGCTCGCCCAGCTCGAGCGGCACCACGGTGTGGTCGACGATCAGCACCGAGCCCAGTCCGGTGCCCAGGCCGAGGAACAGCATGCGGCCGCCGTCGTAGCTGCCGAGGGCCTGCATGGCGGCGTCGTTGACGATGCGCACCGGGCACTCGAATGCCGCCGCGTAGTCGAAGCCGACCCACCCCGGACCGAGGTTGCCCGGCTCGGACACCGGGCCGTTGGGGCCGACCGGCCCGGGGATGCCGATCGAGACCGCGTTGTACTTCCAGCCGCGGCACGCCCGGCGCACCTCCTCGACCATGCGCGAGGGAGACAGCTCCTTCCCCGACGGGATCTTGCGCGGCTCGATCTCGCCCGTGGCGAGGAACTTGACCTTCGAGCCGCCGATGTCGATGGAGAGGATCTTCGAGGGTTTTTTTTCCTGCCGGTTAGCCATGCCGGGCGTCGAGCGCAAGCGCTGTGCCGTGTGCCGGGGCGGCGGTTGCTCCGTCCGGCTCAGGCCACGACCTCGAATTCCGTACCCGGTACGTAATTTCCCTGCAGGGCGCGAACAATGGCGTTCGCCGCGGCGTGGTGCACCATGTGGCCCGCGCCCGGCACGATCACCAGCCTTGCATCCGGCAGCTCGGCATGCAGCCGGCGGGTCTGCGCATCGGTGCTGATATAGCGGTCGTCCGCGCCGGCGATCAGCGTGGTCGGGACGCGGAGCTGCGAGTAACGCGCCTTCATCGCGGCGACCGCCGGAAGCAAGGCGGCCGCGTCCTCGCCGACCGCGCGCAGCTGCGAGGGCCGCAGCGCCATCCAGGCGGGGAAGGGACGGAAACGGCGCGGCACCGGGCGCGGCGCGAAGACCAGGCGCAGCCAGAGCGGCCACAGCAGCCGGCCAAGCATCGGCGACACGGTGTAGCGCATGAGGTCGCCGATCACCGGGATGCCCGGCGGCACCAGCACCGGTGCGTCGAGGCGCACGGTCGGGTAGTAGTAGCCCGAGGCGAGCACCAGCCGCTCCACGGGGTAGGCGAGGCCGTAGGCGAGCGCCACGGTGGCGCCGTACGAGTGGCCGAGCACCACCGGGGAATGCACGTTCAGGCGAAGCAGGGCCTTGTGGATCAGCTCGGCCTGCGCCGCCGGATGCCACAGGCGGCCCCGCGGGCGCGAGCTGCGGCCGTATCCCGGCCGGTCGATGGCGATCACGCGGTGGTCCGCGGCCGCGCGCGCGAAGACTCCGCTCAGCACGAAGTCGTCGATCATCGACCCCAGGCCGTGAAGCAGCACTACGGGCGCGCCCTCGCCGCGCTCCAGGTAATGCAGGCGCACGCCGTCGACGTCGATGAAGCGCCCGCGCACGCGGTGCGCGCGCTCGGCCAATGCGCTGCGCGCCTGCACGAAGGCGAAAGTGGCGGCGAGCGCCGCCGCGCCGAGCTTCCAGTTGCGGGTCATGGACCAGCGCGGAGCAAGGCGCATGCCCCGCAAGAACCATCGTTTGCTACGCGAACGCGCGGCCGCGCGCTACGCGAGGTCTATTGACGCGGCGCTGCCGGAAAAACTCTACTGGAGCGCGTTCATTGCAGTGCCAAAACAGTCGGGTTTTCGCGTCATCCCGCCCAGACTACAAAGCGCCTGCGCGCTTCGGCACGGCGCTCAAAGAAGTTCGCGCATCCTTGTCGCCATGAAAATCTGCGTGTTGGGGCTGGGATACGTCGGGGCCGTATCGGCCGGCCTGCTTG
This sequence comes from Burkholderiales bacterium, assembly GCA_035699685.1. Taxonomy (GTDB): domain Bacteria; phylum Pseudomonadota; class Gammaproteobacteria; order Burkholderiales; family SG8-39; genus SCGC-AG-212-J23. The sequence continues at coordinate 5,451 of DASSPL010000136.1, forward strand.
CCAAGGAAGGCCACGAAGTCATCGGCGTCGATCCGGAACGGACGACGGTCGATCTCATCAACGAAGGGCGCTCGCCGATCATCGAGAAGGATCTCGACGGCATCATCCTCGAGCAGGTCAGGGCGGGGCGCCTGCGCGCCGCGACCGTGGTCGAGGACGCGGTGCGCCACAGCGATATCGTGTTCGTCTGCGTCGGCACGCCGAGCCGGCCGAACGGCGGCATCGACCTGAAATACGTGAAGCGCGTGTGCGAGCAGATCGGCACCACGCTCGCGTCGCACCCGGGCGCGCCGGTCATCGTCATGCGCAGCACCATGCTGCCGGGCACGATGCGCGAGCTGGTGATCCCCACGCTCGAGAAGCACTCCGGCAAGAAGGCGGGCGAGGAGTTCGGCCTGTGCATCAACCCCGAGTTCCTGCGCGAAGGCACCGCGGTGCACGACTACTACCACCCGCCGAAGACCGTGATCGGCGAGGTGAACAAGGCGAGCGGCGACGTGGTCGCCAGCGTCTACTCGAAGCTGCCGGGGCCGATGATCCGCACCAACATCGAGACCGCGGAGATGGTGAAGTACGCGGACAACTGCTGGCACGCGGTGAAGGTCGGCTTCGCCAACGAGATCGGCAGCCTGTGCAAGGCGATCGACGTCGACTCGCACAAGGTGATGGAGATCTTCTGCCAGGACCAGAAGCTGAACCTGTCGCCGTACTACCTCAAGCCCGGCTTCGCCTTCGGCGGCTCGTGCCTGCCGAAGGACCTGCGCGCGCTGCTGTACAAGGCGAAGACGCTCGACGTCCAGCTGCCGATCCTCGCCTCCGTGCTGCCGTCCAACCAGCTCGTCATCGAGCGCGGCGTGCAGGCGGTGGTGGAGAAGGGCAACCGCAAGATCGGCATCCTCGGCTTCTCGTTCAAGGCCGGCACCGACGACCTGCGCGAGAGCCCGATGGTCGAGCTCACCGAGCGGCTGATCGGCAAGGGCTACGACCTGCGCGTGTACGACCGCAACGTCCACCTCGCCACGCTGCACGGCGCGAACAAGGACTACATCCTCAACAAGATCCCGCACATCTCGCGCCTGATGGTGCCGACCATCGACGACGTGCTCGAGCACGCCGAGACCATCGTCATCGGCAACGCGGCGCCGGAATTCGCCGACGTGCCGCGGCGCATCGGCGAGGGCCAGACCATCATCGACTTCGCGCGCGTCTCCGACTCCCGCACCATCGCCGGCGTCTACGAAGGCATATGCTGGTAAATACCGCCACCCTCCCGCGTTTCGCCGAGGCCCAGCGCGAGCGCGACGCCGCGCGCGAGCTGAAGAGCCTGCTGCCGGTGCTCGACCTGCACAGCGTGTTCCTCGAGATCGGCGCCGGAGACTGCGCGCTCGCGCGCCGCGCCGCCGGGTATGTCGAGCGCGTCTACGCCCTCGACATCTCGGAGGACGTGATGGGCCGGCTCGGCGGGCCGCCGAACCTGGTGCGCATGATGCACGACGGCGTGCGCATCCCGCTGCCCGAGTCGGTGGTCGACGTCGCCTTCAGCCGCCAGCTGGTCATCTCGCAGCTGCCGGGCGTGTGCCACGCGCTCAAGGACGGCGGCGTCTTCTACACCACCTCCAAGGGGCCCGCGTCGGAGCTGCGCAGGGTGTTCTTCGACGCCGGCTTCTCCGCGATCCGTTTCTACGTCGGTGGCGTGCGCGTGCCGTACCTGCTCGCCATCGTTCTCGACGACGTGTTCCGCATCGAGGCGATCAAATGATTCGCACGTTCTACGTGCGGCCGGAACGGCCGCAGGGTTACGGCAGGGGCGACGGCACCACCTACGAGAGCGCGTGGAACGGCTTCAAGGCGGTCGACTGGAGCGCGCTCGCCGGCCAGCCGGCGACGCTCTGGGTCTGCGGCGAGCCCGGCGGGCCCGGCGGCTTCGTCACCCTTCACGTCGAATGGAGCTACCTGAACCAGCATGATGTCGAAGTCGAAGCGCGTCCTAATACTCGTCGAGAACCTGCCCTCGCCGTTTGACCGGCGGGTGTGGCAGGAGGCGTGCGCGCTGCGCGACGCCGGCTACACGGTCTCGATCATCTGCCCCACGGGGCGCGGCTGC
>DASSPL010000137.1:0-2714 GCA_035699685.1 Burkholderiales bacterium
CGACATGCATCCGCGCATAGAGTGCCACCAGCTCGCGATAGCGCGCGCTCGGCTGCGTGCGGGTGTAGGAAGCCATCGGATAAACTTTACGACATGACCAAGACCTTTGCTTCGCAGGCAGATCTTGCGCCCAAGAAGATCTCGTTCCAGCGCCTCTCGAAGAACTGCTACGCCTTCACCACCGAAGGCGATCCCAACACCGGAGTGATCGTCGGCGACGACAGCGTGATGGTCATCGACGCGCAGGCAACACCGCTCATGGCACGAGAAGTAATCCGCCGCGTCCGCGGCGTGACCTCGAAGCCCATTCGGTATGTGGTCCTCACGCACTATCACGCCGTGCGCGTGCTCGGGGCTTCGGCCTACAAGGCCGAGCACATCATCGCGAGCGAGGAGACGCTCCAGCTCATCCGCGAGCGCGGCGAGCAGGACATGAAGAGCGAGATCGGCCGCTTCCCGCGCCTTTTCCGCGGCGCGCACACCATCCCCGGACTGACGTGGCCGACGATCACCTTCCGCGGCGAGCTCACCCTGATGCTCGGCAAGCTGGAAGTTCGCCTCAGCCAGCCGGGGCCGGGGCACACGAAAGGCGACACCATAGTCTGGGTGCCGTCGCAGCGGGTCCTCTTCTCCGGCGACCTGGTGGAGTACGAAGCCGGCATCTACACCGGCGACGCGCACCTCGAGGAATGGCCTTCGACCCTGGAAAAGCTCAGGGCGCTGAAGCCGAAGGCCCTGGTCCCGGGCCGCGGCCCGGCGCTGACCAGCCCCGCCAGCTGCGAGCGCGCCATCGACTTCACGCAGCAGTTCATCCGCGGCCTCTACGCCTGCGCTCGCCAGGGGGTCAAGCAGAAAAAGTCGCTGAAGGACGTTTACGCCGCCGTGCGCCGGCGGATGGATCCGGTGTACGGCAAGTACCCCATCTACGAGCACTGCATGCCGTTCGATGTCTCCCGCGCCTACGACGAGGCGAGCGGCATCAAGCACCCGCGCATCTGGACCGCGCGGCGGGATATCGAGATGTGGAAGTCGATTGCCTGAAAAAGAAAGGGCCGCCTTTTGGGGGCGGCCCTTAGAGCATCCCACCGGAAAAGAGGAGGAGGAGGATCCGGTAGGTGCTGCGTTGCAACAACTATAGCGCCTTTTATCCTTGGTTTAGAATCCGCTCGATTCGAGAAACACCTTTGCGGATTTTGCAAAAATGGCCGACACCCTGCAGGAAATGGCGGTTTTTTCGAAGGTTGTTGCCGCCGGCAGCCTGTCGGCCGCCGGCCGGGAGCTGGGCCTTTCCCCGGCCCTGGTCAGCCGTCGGCTAGCGGGCCTCGAAAGCAGGCTGGGGGTCCGGCTCATCAACCGGACGACCCGCAGCCTCCACCTCACGGTCGAGGGGGCCCGCTATTACGACGTCTGCACTCGCGTGCTGGCGGAGATCGAAGAAGCGGACGCCGAGGTCACCGTCGGCCGCGTCGAGCCGCAGGGGGCGCTCAAGGTGGCGCTGCCCGCGTCGTTCGGCCACCAGCATGTGGCGCCGCTGGTGCCGCAGTTCGCCGCGAAATACCCGAAGGTGCAGCTGGCGCTGAGCCTTTCCGACCGCACGGTGAGCATCATGGACGAGGGCTTCGACGTCGCCGTGTGCATTGCCGACCTGCAGGACTCCTCGCTCGCGGCGCGCCGCCTCGCGCCGAACCGGCGCGTGGTGTGCGCGAGCCCGGCGTACCTGAGGGAGCACGGCACGCCGCGCACGCCGGAGGAGCTCGCCGGCCACAATTGCCTCGTCACCGCCGACTTCACGGGGAACTGGGATTACGTCGGCCCCGACGGCCGCTCCGCATCGATGCGCGTGCGGGGCAAGTACTGCTGCGACAACTGGGAGGTACTGCGCGAATGGGCGCTGGCCGGGCTTGGCGTCGCGCTCAAGTCCACCTGGGACGTGTATCGCCAGCTACAGGACGGCTCGCTGGTCGCGCTCTTCCCCGGCTATACCTTTCACTCCGACGTGGCTATTTACGCGGTGTATCCGCACCGTCGCTTCCTCCCGGCGAAGACGCGCGTGTTCATCGAGTTCCTCGCGCAATCCTTCGGCCCCGAACCGTACTGGGACCTGTGCTAGCTTTGAACCGCCGCCCATGAACGCCCCCGTAGATCGCGCCGCCCTCGCCGCCGCCTCGCTCGACGACAAGTACACGCTCGAGCGTGGCCGCGTGTTCCTCACCGGCACGCAGGCGCTGATCCGCCTGATGATGCTGCAGCGCGCGCGCGACCTCGCCGCCGGCGTCAACACCGCGGGATTCATCTCCGGCTACCGCGGCTCGCCGCTCGGCGGTCTCGACCAGGCGCTGTGGCGCGCGCGCACGCACCTGGAGAGGCACCACATCCGCTTCCAGCCCGGCGTCAACGAAGACCTTGCGGCGACGTCGATCTGGGGCACGCAGCAGCTGAACCTCTTCCCGCGGGCGAAGTACGACGGCGTCTACTCGATGTGGTACGGGAAGGGCCCTGGAGTCGACCGCTGCGGCGACGTGTTCAAGCACGCCAATGCCGCCGGCACCTCCCGGCACGGCGGCGTGCTTGCACTCGCCGGCGATGACCACGCCGCCAAGTCCTCGACGCTGCCGCACCAGTCCGAGCACATCTTCAAGGCCTGCCTGATCCCGGTCCTCAACCCGGCGAGCGTCCAGGACTACCTCGACCTCGGCCTGCACGGCTTCGCCATG
>DASSPL010000138.1:0-7572 GCA_035699685.1 Burkholderiales bacterium
GTCGACGTGCTCTCCGGCGGGGAAAAACGCCGGGTGGCGCTGTGCCGCCTTCTATTGAGCAAACCGGATCTGTTGCTGCTCGACGAGCCCACCAACCACCTCGACGCCGAGAGCGTGGAATGGCTGGAGCAGTTCCTCCAGCGCTTCCCCGGCACGGTGGTGGCGGTGACGCACGACCGCTACTTCCTGGACAACGCCGCCGGCTGGATCCTCGAGCTCGACCGCGGCCACGGCATCCCGTGGCAGGGCGACTATTCGAGCTGGCTCGAGCAGAAGGAGAAGCGGCTCGAGGTCGAGGCGAGCCAGGAGCAGGCGCGCATCAAGAGCATGAAGTCGGAGCTGGAATGGGTGCGGCAGAACCCGAAGGGGCGCCAGGCGAAGTCCAAGGCGCGGCTCGCCCGGTTCGAGGAGCTGTCCTCGCAGGAGCACCAGGCGAGGAACGAGACGCAGGAAATCTTCATCCCGGTGGCCGAGCGCCTGGGCAACGAGGTGATCGAGTTCAAGAACGTCTCCAAGGGCTACGGCGATCGCCTGCTGATCGACAAGCTGTCGTTCCAGGTGCCGCCGGGGGCGATCGTCGGCATCATCGGGCCGAACGGCGCCGGCAAGAGCACGCTGTTCAAGCTGATCACGAAGGCCGAGAAGCCCGACGGCGGCACGGTCACCATCGGCAAGACGGTGAAGCTCGCGCACGTCGACCAGTTTCGCGACGAGCTGCAGGCGAACAAGTCGGTGTGGGAGGACATCTCCGGCGGCCTCGACACCATCACGGTGGGCAAGGTGCAGATGCCCTCGCGCGCCTACCTCGCGCGCTTCAACTTCCGCGGCGCCGACCAGCAGAAGCCGGTCGGCCAGCTGTCGGGCGGCGAGCGCGGGCGGCTGCACCTCGCGAAGATGCTGCGCTCGGGGGCGAATGTGCTGCTGCTGGACGAGCCCTCCAACGACCTGGACGTGGAGACCCTGAGGGCGCTGGAAGAGGCGCTGCTGGAATTCGCCGGCTCGGTGCTGGTCATCTCGCACGACCGCTGGTTCCTCGACCGCATCGCCACCCATATCCTGGCGGCCGAGGACGAGTCGCAGTGGGTGTTCTTCGCCGGCAACTACCAGGAATACGAGGCCGACAAGAAGAAGCGCCTCGGCGAGGAGGCGGCCAAGCCCCACCGCATGCGCTTCAAGGCGCTTAAGTAGGGACAGTCCCTGTTTTGTTGAGCCTGAGCGCGCCGTAGCACGCGCACGCCGCGTCCTCGACGCCGTCGAGGTCCAGGATGTCCATGCGGCCGCGGCCCAGGCGGATGAGCTTGCGCCGCTGCAGGCTGCCCGCCGCTTCGTTCACGCCGGCGCGGCGCACGCCGAGCATGGCGCCGAGGAAGCGCTGCGTCAGGACCACCCGGTCCTGCAGCGTGCGCTCGCGCATCATGAGCAGCCAGCGCGCGAGGCGCTGCTCGATGCTGTGGTTGCGGTTGCACGCGGCGATCTGCATGACCTGCGACGTGAGCTCGTATTGGTAGCGCAGCACGCCGCGCCGCAGCCCGCCGTTGTGCGCGAGCCCGGCGCGGAACTGCGCCGGCGTGGCGCGCATCGCTTCGCCGGCGCCCTGCACCGCGGCGCGCACCGGCGAGACGTCTACGCCGAGGGCCACCGACGCGCCGACCACGCCCTCGCGCCCGACCAGCGCCACCTCGACCGGGTTCGCGCCCTGGCCATGGGTGGCGATCAGCGAGACCGCCGATTCGTCGGGGAAATAGACATGGCCCATGCGGGCCCCGCTCTCGTGCAGCACGTCGCCGAAGGCGAGCTCGACGCGCTCCAGCCCGGCGAAACGGATCGCGCGCCGGGAATCGGGAGGATGGAGCAGGCGGTTGCGAAACTGTGTCACCCGCCATTAAGCCATCCGTGCGCCGGCGGGTCTGTCCGTTGCCGTGCCGCCCCCCACAACCGGGGGTGGCGGTTTCAACCACGGCGCAGGGCCGCAATCGGCGCTACCGGCAGGGGCCGGGGAAGCCTATAACAGTGGCATGACCATGAACCGCTGCGAGATTTTCCACGTCCGGCGCAAGGGCAAGCTGCGCTGGAAATGGCGCTCTACGGCCGGGGACGGGGCGTCCGGCCTGTCCGAGCACGAATACGAGCTGTTCTACGAATGCCTGGCGGCCGCGCGCAAGAACGGTCTCACGCCGACGTATCCCGGCCTGCGGCTGGAGCAGCCGCAACGGCCGGTATGGGTCACCGCGGCGCGCCTGCCGCAGCGCCCGGCAGGTCGATAGTAAACACGCAGCCCTCGCCCGGCACGTTGCGCACGCGCAGCTCGCCGTCGTTCGCCTGCACGCTGCGCTTGCAGATCGACAGCCCGAGGCCGAGGCCCGAGCGGTCGGTGCCGAGCTGGGTGAACGGCAGCATCATGCGCTCGGCATCGCCCGGATGAAGGCCGCCGCAATGGTCCTCGACCTCGATCAGCACCCGGCGATCGCGGGCGCGCGCGCTGAGGATCACCTCGCTGTTCGGCACGGTGTACTTGAACGCGTTCTGCAGCAGGTTGCCGACCGCCGAGGACAGCAGCTCGCGGTCGGCACGCACTGAGAGCGCAGGGTCCACGGCTTGCACGGTGAAGCCGCTCTTGCGCGCCTGCGCCTCGAGCGAAGCGGAGATCTTCATCTCGCTGATGAAGTCGCCAACCGCGATCAGCTCCTTGCGCGGCGGCAGGCCGGCCTTGACGCGGGCGTCGGCGAGGGAGCGGTCGATCAGGCTGCGCAGCCCGATCAGGCTGCGGTCGAGGATCGCGCCGGTCGCGCCGGCGAGCCCGACGTTGCCCGACTTCATCGCCGTCACGGCGAGCGTCGCGGTCTGGATCAGGTTGCGCAGCTCGTGGGCGAGGAAGCCCAGGCGCTCGTTCAGCGCCTGCGCGTCGCGGTCGGCGATCACCAGGTCGCGCTGGTAGGCGAACTCGGTCACGGCGTCGGCGATGGCGTTGTCGAGGCAGCGGTTGAGCGTACGGAACTCGTCGATCTCGATGGCGGCCTCGGTCTCGAAGGCGAGGTCGGTGATGGCCTGGCAGAGGTCGCCATAGTCGTGCACCACCTGGTCGACGGTGAAGCCCTCGTGCAGCAGCTCCTCGCCGTGCCGCGCCGCCGCCACGCCGATCTCGGAGCGCGCGCCGCCGCCCGAGGGGCCGGAAACCACCAGGCTCGCCGCCGCATCAGCCGCCTGTTCGCTTCGCAGCGTGCGAACCAGCTGCTCGAGGAAGAGCGGTATGCCGTGCTCGAGCTCCGCGGCGCTGGCTTTCGGCGCCGCACGCTGCGCCACCTTCAGCCGGCAGCGCTGGATCAGCTCGGCACGGTGAGCCGAGAGGAACGTGTGCAGCATCCGGTCACGCCTGCCGGCGCGACGCCCGCTCGTCCCGGCCGGGCTGCGATGCCGCGGCCTGCCGCAGCCATTCCACGGCTTCGGCTTCGTCGCCGAAGGCCCGGGCGGAGACGTTGAGGACCCGCAGGTCGCGCTCGAGGTCGGCGAACAGCGCCCGCACCCGCGGCACGTCGGTGATCAGCGCGAGGCGAAAGCCGGCCGGGATGCCGGCGAGCAGCATGGTGGTGAAGGCGTTGCGCAACGCGAGGTGACCCTCGGGGTCGCAGCCGTTCGCCACCACGAGCACCCGGTTCGCTTCGCGGCTCACGCACTCGGCTGCGAGCTCGCGGCACACCAGCGCCATTTCCCCCAGTTCCGCATTGTCGCAGTCGGCGAAGAGGCAGCCGGCGCGAACGGCCACGCGCTTGTTATTCATGCCTTCTTTTACTTTTCCCCGACGGCGGGGTCTGTCCGGCCCCGGACAGATCGCCTAAGGCCGGTCTTTTAATGGGGCAGGAGCCGCTCGTATTCGCGGCGCACCACGCCGTAGCATTCGCAGGCCCGCGCCTCGACGCCCGTGCGATCGAGCACCTCGATGGTGCCGCGGCGGTAACGGATGAGTCCGTCTTTCTCCAGCGCCCCCGCCGCCTCGGTGACGCCCTGGCGGCGCACGCCCAGCATGTTGGCGATCAGCTCCTGCGTCATCCTGAGCTCGTTGCCGGGCAGGCGGTCGAGGCTGAGGAGCAGCCAGCGGCAGAGCTGCTGCTCGACGCTGTGGTGGCGGTTGCACACCGCGGTCTGCGAGATCTGCGTGATCAGCGCCTGGGTGTACTTGAGGAGCTGCAGGTGGACCGCGCCGCCGCGGGCGAATTCCTTCTTCAGCGAGGCCGCGTTCAGCCGGAAGGCCTGGCAGGTGCTCTGCACGATGGCACGGTTAGGCGCGGTTTCGCCGCCCATGAAGAGCGCGATGCCGATCATCCCCTCGGCGCCGATCACCGCCAGCTCGGCCGAGGCGCCGCCGCTGGTCACGTAGAGGAGCGAGACGATGCCGTTCACGGGGAAGTACACGTGTGACTGCCTGCCGCCGGACTCGTACAGCGAATGGCCGAGCTTCATCAGTACCGGCTCGAGGCCCGGGGCGAAGCGCTGGTAGTCCGCTTCCGGCAACGAGGCGAGCAGGTGGTTGGAGAGGGGGTTCAGCGGCATTGCGTACGGTTCCGGACACACCACCATACGCCATGCGGGCGCGCGCGGGTTGACGGCGCTCAGAATAGTTCTCGCGAACCAGGGCCGGGGTGGCGTGGCGCCATGGCGCCCCTGTAGAACGTGCCACTACATGGACATGCGGATCGACGTAGCGGGCGACATCGCGGCCCTCCAGGCGATCGTCCCGGCCTGGGACGAGCTCGCGGCAAATGCCTGCGAGATCAATCCCTTCTACGAATCCTGGATCCTGCTGCCGGCGCTGCGTGCCCAGGGGGACGCAGGCCTGCGCTGCGTGCTCGTCTGGCAGGGCGAGCGGCTGGTCGGCCTGTTCCCGTTCGAGCGCAAGCGCCAGTTCAAGGGGCTGCCCGTCCCGGTGATGACCTCGTGGCGCCATAGCGCGCATCTCCTTTGCACGCCGCTGGTGCGCGCCGATGCCGCGGCCGAGTGCCTCGAGGCGGTTTTCGGCTGGGCGGCGGGCGAAGGGGCGTTGCTCGAGTTCCGCTACATCCCGGCCGACGGCGGCTTCCACGGCGCGCTCGGCGACGCGATGCGCACGACACCGTGCACGGTGCTGCCGACCGCGCAGTTTTCCAGGGCTTTGCTGAAAAGAGGCGCCAGCGCCGAGGCGTACATGGCAGCCTCGATGTCCTCCGGCCTGCGCAGGCAGCTGCGGCGCAAGGAGCGCCAGCTCGCGGAGCGCAGCGGATATTCCACGCTGGCGGCCGGACCGGGCGGCGACCTCGGCGACCAGGTCGAGCGCTTCATGGTGCTCGAGGCGAGCGGCTGGAAGGGGCGCGAGGGCGGCGCATTCGCCGCCAAGGAGGCGAGCCTCAGGTTCGGCACCGAAGTCCTCGGCGAAGCCCACCGCCGCGGACGGCTGCACATGGTCGGCATCGACTGCGAGGGCCGGCCGGTGGCGCGGCGCTTCAGCATCCTCGCGGGCGAGGGCTCCTACGCTTTCAAGACCGCCTATGACGAGGCCTATTGCGCCTATTCGCCCGGCGTGCTGGCCGAGCTCGTCAACCTGCGCGAGTTCCACCAGCTGGACGGCGTGAAGTGGCAGGACGCCTACACCGAGCCGGACAACTTCACCGTGAACCGCATGTGGCAGGACCGGCGCGTGATCCAGAGCCTGGCGGTGGCGGTCGGAGCGTGGGGCGATTTCTGGCTGTCGTCGCTGCCGCTGCTGCGCTGGACGGCGCGGCGCTACGAGTCCTTGCGCCGGGTCATGGCGTCGGCGCGCCAGAACCTCTCCATCTCCAGGTAGGTAAACGAAGCCGACCAGGTGATGAGCACGAAGCCCGTCAGGGCTTCCGTGCCGGCCAGGAAGCGGATCGCGCCGAGCGGCGCGACGTCGCCGAAGCCGACCGTCGAGAAGGTGATGGCGGAGAAATAGACGCACTCGAGCAGGGTCGCGTCGAGCGGTCCCTGCAGGCTCCCCGCCTCCGGCCAGTGCAGCAGGCCCCACAGCACGAGGCCGAAGATCCAGATCTCGGCCACGTGCAGCGCGATGACCGAGGCGATCGCGTAGAGCACCTTCACGCGGCGGTGGCCGCGATGCGCCGAGATCCACCGCCACAGGAGCACGAGGACCTCGTACTGGAAGAGCACGCACGCAGCGACGGCCGCCACGGTCGCCAGGACGACGGCCAGCGCGGCGATCACAGGAAGGGCGCGAACAGGCGCGCGCCGCCGTCGCGCAGCTTGACCCACAGCGGGCGCGCGTTCATCTCGCGCAGGGTCACCGGCTGCGAGCCGGCGATGCGCGCCTGCACCAGGCCGTCCATGTGCGCGCCGAACTCGACGCTGTAGCACTCGACGTTCACCTCGAAGTTGAGGCGCAGGCTGCGCGCGTCCCAGTTGGCCGAGCCGAGCAGGGTCCACGCGCCGTCGACCACCATCAGCTTCGAATGGTCGAACGGTCCGGGGCGCGACCACACGCGGCAGCCGTGCTCCAGCACCTGCCAGAGCTGCCCGTACATTGCCCAGTGCACGTGCGGCAGGTCGCTCGTGTGCGGGATGACGACGTCGACCTCGACGCCGCGCAGGGCGGCCGCGCCGAGCGCCGTGATCAGGGTCTGGTCGGGGATGAAGTAGGGCGAGAGGATCTTGATCGAGCGCTGCGCGGCGTGGATGCCGCCGATGATCGCCCAGCGCACGCGCTCGATCGACTCGTCGGGCCCGGCCTCGATGGTCCTCGCCAGCACGTCGCCGGCCGGAGAAAGCGGCGGGAACCACTTCGGGCCGCGCAGCGCCTCGTCGGTGGTGAACTGCCAGTCGTCGGCGAACACCTCCATCAGCTGCCCGACGAGCGGCCCGCGCAGGCGGAACTGCAGGTCGCGGTACGCCTTGTCGGGCGCCTCCGGCGTCCAGTAGCGGCAGTCGACGTTCATGCCGCCGGTGAAGCCGAGGGTACCGTCGACCACCAGGATCTTGCGGTGGTTGCGCAGGTTCATCGCGTGCAGCCGCGCCGGCACCAGCGGCGGGTTGAACACCGCGACGTTGACGCCGGCCTTGCGCAACGGCTTCACCGCGCTCGAGCTCGAGAAGCGCGCGTCGACGTCGTCGATCAGGGCGCGCACCTCGACGCCGCGCCGGGTCGCTTCGGCGAGGGCGCGGACGAACTCCTGGCCGATGCCGTCGCCGTCGAAGATGTAGGACGCGATGGCGACCGAGGTTTTCGCGCCGTTGATCGCCTCGAGCATCGCCGGGAAGGCGTGCGCGCCGTCGACGAGCGCCTCGACCGAGTTGCCGGGCAGCAGGCGCCGGCTGACCACCTGGCCGACGAGCCGCGCGAGCGGGGTGAAATGCGTGCCGGGCTCGCTCGGCGGGAACTGCGGATCCGTCCGGTGCCGGACCATGCGGCCGCGCATGCGCGCCGCGCGCCGCGCCACGCGATTCACGCCGAGCAGGAAGTAGGCGATGACGCCGAGCGCCGGCAGCACCCAGATCACCAGCACCCAGATCGAGGCCGAGCGCGAGTCGCGCTTGTAGATGACGGCGTGGCCCGAGGCGGCGACGGCCGCG
>DASSPL010000139.1:0-4028 GCA_035699685.1 Burkholderiales bacterium
CTATGACGAGGCGATTGCCGACAACCGCTACGCCGCGCAGTGGGTCGCCGGGCGGGGATTTCCCAATCCCGTCGTGATCGGCCACAGCAACGGCGGCATGCTCGCGGTGCGCCACGTTGCCGACCATCCGGAGACGCGCGCGCTGGTGCTGCTGTCGGCGCACTGCGGCGGCAAGGACATGCTGCCGCTGTCGAGCAAGGCGGGCCTGCTCGCCGGCCAGCGCCTCGAGGAGCTGACCGCCCAGGCGCGCGCCATGGTCCAGGCCGGCAAGGGCCGGGAGCTCATGCTGCTGCCAGGCTGGTGGTACGTGACGAGCGCCGCGAGCTTCCTCGAGCTCGCCAACTGCCCCGACATCCTGGAGCTGGCACCGAAGGTCCGCTGCCCGGTGCTGTACCTGCGCGGCGACAAGGAGCCCCGCGAGCTCTATCCGGCCGAGGAGTTCGCCCGGCGTTGCGGCGGCGACTGCACCGTCGAGATCGTCCCGGACTGCGATCACTTCTACGCCGGGCGCGAGCCGGCGATCGCCGATCGCGTGTGCCGCTGGCTGCGAGCGAACTTGGGTTGACACCGCCGAAGGCGGCGGGCTCAAATTGCCGCCGGAGGAGGAGGTGTTCTGACTGCCGCAAAAAGCGAGGTGCGCGATGGCATGCGCATCGAGTGGGACGTGCCGATCAGGATGGACGACGGCCTCGTGCTGCGCGCCGACGTCTTCCGCCCGCTTGAAGGCAGGCACCCCGTAATCCTCACCTACGGCCCGTACGCCAAGGGCCTCGCCTTCCAGGACGGCTATCCCAGCGCGTGGCAGCGCATGGTCGCCGAGCATCCCGACGTCGCCTACGGCTCGTCGAACAAGTACCAGAACTGGGAAGTCGTCGACCCGGAGAAGTGGGTGCCGGAAGGCTACGCCTGCGTGCGCGTCGACTCGCGCGGCGCCGGCCGCTCGCCGGGCTTCATCGACCACTTATCGCCGCGCGAGACGAAGGACTTCTACGAATGCATCGAGTGGGCCGGCAAGCAGGACTGGTCCACCGGCAAGGTCGGCCTGAACGGCATCTCGTACTACGCCATCAACTCCTGGCACGTCGCGTCGCTGCAGCCGCCGCACCTCGCCGCGATGTGCCTGTGGGAAGGCGCCGCCGACTGGTACCGCGACATGACGCACCACGGCGGCATCGTCTGCACCTTCTGGGCGAACTGGTACGACATGCAGGTGAAGACGGTGCAGTACGGCGTCGGCGAGCGCGGGCCGCGCAGCCGCGTCACCGGGGAACTCGTCTGCGGCGACGAAACGCTCTCGGACGGCGAGCTGGAGAAGAACCGCTGCCACTTCGGCGACGAGATCATCGCCCACCCGCTGGACGACGATTACCACAAGGCACGCTCACCGAAATGGGACAAGGTGACCGTGCCTTTCCTCTCCGCCGCCAACTGGGGCGGGCAGGGCCTGCATCCGCGCGGCAACTTCGAAGGCTTCGTTCGCGCGGCATCGAAGGACAAGTGGCTCGAGGCGCACGGCATCGAGCACTGGACGCACTTCTACACCGACTACGGCCGCAAGCTGCAGCTGCGCTTCTTCGACCACTTCCTCAAGGGGAAGGGCGACTGGCCGAAGCAGCCGAGGGTGCAGCTGCAGGTGCGCCACGTCGACCGGTTCGTGGAGCGCCACGAGAACGAGTGGCCCATCGCGCGCACACGTTGGACCAAGGTCTTCCTCCACGCCGGCGGCCAGCTGCGACCCGATCCGGGCGAGGGCACCGTCGCCTTCGACGCCCTTGGAGACGGCGTGACGTTCATCTCGGAGCCCGTGGCGAGGGAGACCGAGATCACCGGCCCGCTCGCCGCGCGCCTGGTGGTCTCCTCTTCGACGAGCGACGCGGATCTGTTCCTCGTCTTCCGCGTCTTCACGCCCGACCTGCGCGAGGTCACCTTCATGGGCGCGATCGACCCGCACACGCCGGTCGCGCAGGGCTGGCTGCGGGCGTCGCATCGCAAGCTCGACCCGAAGCTGTCGCAGCCGTGGCGGCCGTATCACACGCACGACGAGGTTCAACGACTGAAGCCGAACGAGCCCGTGACGCTGGACATCGAGCTCTGGCCGACCTCCATCGTCGTTCCCGAGGGCTACCGCCTCGCGCTCAGCGTGCGGGGCCGCGACTACGAGTGGCAGAAGTCGACCGGCGCGAAGCTGTCGAACTTCAAGAACGAGCTGCGCGGCTGCGGACCGTTCCTGCACGATGACCCGCGCGACCGGCCAGCATCGGTATTCGGCGGCCGCACCACGCTGCACTTTGCCGAGTCCCATCTCCTCCTACCGGTGATCCCATGAAGCTCTACGGATTCTGGCGCTCGCTCGCTACCTATCGCGTCAAGGTCGCGCTTGGGCTCAAGGGCATCGCGGTGGACGAGGTGTCGATCGACCTGCTGAAAGGCAGGCAGCACGACGCCGAGTACAAGGCCGTGAATCCGCAGGCCGTCGTGCCCGCCCTGGTGCTCGACGAAGGCGGCCCGCCGCTTTTCCAGTCGATCGCCATCATGGAATACCTCGAGGAGACGAAGCCGCAGCCGCCGCTTCTGCCGAAAGACCCCAGGGGCAGGGCGCGCGTGCGGGGGCTGGCGTTGATCGCCGCCGCGGACGGCCATCCGCTGGTCGTGCCGCGCATCCGTACGTACATGGAGAAGGAGCTGCGGCTCGACGAGCCCACGCGCAATAGATGGCTCGCCCACTGGACGCTCGAGGCGCTGAAAGCCATCGAGGCGCACCTGCAGGGCGAGAAGGAGACCGGCCGCTTCTGCCACGGCGACTCGCCGACCATGGCCGACATCTGCCTCGCGGGCCAGGTCGTCGCCGCCACCGGCTACTTCAAGTGCGACGTGTCCGGCGTGCCGACCTGCATGCGCATCTACGAGGAATGCATGAAGATCGACGCGTTCAGCAAGGCCCATCCCCTCAAGCAACCCGGCGCGGGGGTGCACTAATGAAGCAGAACACGAAAACCCCCCGTTCGCCTTCGGCTCACGACCCCCTTGTCTGGGGGTCGGCAGAGGAGACCCCATGAATCCCGTCCAGATCGTCGACCGTTCCAGCCTCATCTCCGGCCTTTACCAGCAGCTCGAGCTCAAGCCCGCCGAGACGGCGGTGATCACCATCGACATGCATCGCGGCCACCTCGACATGGACGTGGCGACGATGCCGGCGAAGCCGGAAGACGCTAAACGCGTCATCGCCAATGCGCGCCAGGTGCTGGATTTTTCGAGAAGGCTCAAGATCCCGGTCATCCACGTGGTGCTCGTCTATCGCCGCCTGCCGGGCATCGGCAGCGAGGGCATGACCTCGCCCTTCTGGAAGGCGATGCATGCGGCGCAGGGCGAAACCGACCGGCTGACGCCGGGGCGCAAGAGCACGGTGCGCGAGCACAACGTCGAGGGCTCGCCCGGCACGCAGATCATCCCGGAGCTCTACAGGGACGGCGACTACGTCATCAACAACAAGAAGCGGCTCGACTGCTTCTACGGCACCGACCTGCGCCTGCTGCTCGATATCCTGAAGGTGAAGAACGTGGTGCTGATGGGCATCAACACCAACACCTGCGTGCTCAACACCTCGTTCACCGCCTTCAACTTCGACTACCGCGTGGTGGTCCTGTCCGACTGCGTCGCCAGCATGTACGGCGACGACCTCCACGTGCTCGGCCTGCAGAACATCTCGCGCTGCCTGGGCTGGGTGATCACCAACGAGCAGCTGTTCGAAAAACTCAAGGAGACGAGCCATGCAGTTCACGCGTAGACGCTTCATCCAGGCCACCGGCGCCGCGGGCGCGGCGGCCGCGCTGCCGTCGTGGGGCCAGTCCGGGCCGATCCGGCTGGGGCTGATGACGGTCAAGACCGGCCCGCTCGCCTCCGGCGGCATCGACATGGAGCGCGCGCTGGTGCAGTACCTGCAGGAGCGCAACAACACGCTCTCCGGCCGCAAGGTGGAGCTGTTCGTCGCCGACGGCGGCGGCGTGCCGGCGCAGACGCGCACCAAGATC
>DASSPL010000140.1:0-5125 GCA_035699685.1 Burkholderiales bacterium
GCCGACGTGCTGGTGATCCTCACCGACCAGGCCGGGCTGTACGACGCCGATCCGCGGCTGAACCCGCAGGCCCGGCTCGTCGGCGAAGCCGATGCGCTGGACGCGAAGCTCGAGGCCATGGCCGGCGGCACCGGCAGCGCGCTCGCCAAGGGCGGCATGCTGACGAAGGTGCAGGCCGCGCGCCGCGCGGCGCGCAGCGGCGCCCACACCGTCATCGCGTCGGGAAGGGAAGAGAACGTCCTGCTGCGTCTCGCGAACGGCGAGCGCATCGGCAGCCTGCTACGCGCGAAGACCGTGCCGCTCGCCGCGCGCAAGCAATGGCTGGCGGACCATCTGACCGTCGCCGCGCGGTTGAAGCTGGATGCGGGCGCGGCCCGCGCGCTCCAGCAGGCCGGCAAGAGCCTGCTGCCGATCGGCGTGGTCGACGTGTCGGGCGAGTTCGAGCGCGGCGCGGTGGTCGCCTGCCTCGATCCGGACGGACGCGAGGTGGCGCGCGGCCTGGTCAACTACTCGGCGGCCGAAACGCGGCGGATCATGCGCAGGCCCTCGGCCGAGATCGAATCGATCCTCGGTTACATGGACGAGCCGGAGCTCATCCACAGGGACAATTTAGTGCTGCTCTAGCGGCCGGCGCCGAAGGTGCCGCCGAAGCCCTTCGAGAACGGATGGCCGCCCTGCTCGAGCGCGCGCACGCCCTCGGCCGCGGTGCGGATCGGCTCGGCCTGCGGGCAGAAATATTCGCGGAAGAGCGCCACCTGCCGCGCCGGCGCGCCCGCCACCGCGCGCCATCCGCCGCGCGCCTCGCTCCAGGTGCCGTCGGCGCGGCCGAGCGCGTAGATGCGGTACTCGCCGCTCGAGCAGCGGATGCCCTCGTAGGTCACGTTCTGCGCGCCGTCCGGGCTGCGCGCGACGAGCACGTAGCGCACGATGCGGTCCTTGCCCACGCTGAGCGTCGCGCCGTCGACGAAGAAGCGGAAGCCGCCGCTGTCGGCGACGCCGAAGGGCAGCAGCCGCCCGGGCTGAGGGTAGGGCGGCAGGACCAGGTGCTCCTCCACCGGCCGCGCGTCGATGTTCGCCCGCTCCCAGTCGCTCATCTCCTGCGTGGCGCAGCCCGCCAGCGCGAGCAGCAGGACGATCCTCAAGCGAGGTCCGCCGCGAGCGCCGCGCGCACCTCGGGCCCGAGCTCCGCGCTCGCCCGGTACTCGGGATGGTCGACGCCGACCGACACCGGCGCGCCCTTGCGCAGCGCGTCGCACATCGGCCGGCTCAGCTCGAAGCGAACGAAGTGCACCGACGAGGTCTTCTCGTCGTTCTCGCGGTCGAGATCCTCGTCGGCGATGGCGTAGACGCGCTCCGCGCCCTGCACCTGCACCCACGCCCGGTCCTCGACGCCCTTCAGGCGCGCCAGCATGCGCCTGCGCTCCTCCGGGTCGGGGTACTCGATCAGCATCGTCGCCTTCCAGTTCGAGCCGTCCGGCACCAGCGGGTTGTAGGCGTCGAGCTCGCCCTGAATGCCCGCCTCCTCGAAGATGCGCTCGATGCGCAGCATCTCCTGCACCTGGTAGCGGATGGTGAGCTCGTCCTCGAATTGCAGCGTGACGTGCCCGCCGAGGTGCACCGTGCGGCGCTTCTTGTGCTCCATCACCTTCGCCCGGAAGGCGTTGCGCTCGCGCGCGTAGGCCTCCAGGCTGAGCAGGCTCTCCCGCTTAATCACTCAGCTGGTCCAGGGCTTTCTGGAAGCGGTTGGCATGGCTGCGCTCGGCCTTGGCGAGCGTCTCGAACCAGTCGGCGACCTCGCCGAAGCCCTCGTCGCGCGCCTGCTTCGCCATGCCCGGATACATGTCGGTGTACTCGTGCGTCTCGCCGGCGACGGCGGCCTTCAGGTTTTCGCGGGTGCGGCCGATCGGCAGGTTGGTCGCGGGGTCGCCCACCGACTCGAGGTACTCCAGGTGGCCGTGCGCGTGCCCGGTCTCGCCCTCGGCGGTCGAGCGGAACAGCGCCGCGACGTCGTTCTGTCCCTCGACGTCGGCCTTGGCGGCGAAATAGAGATAGCGGCGGTTGGCCTGCGATTCACCCGCGAACGCGGCCTTCAGGTTGTCATGCGTCTTCGTGCCTTTGAGGGCTTTCATGGGTCCTCCTTCGTGGATGAGCGAGGCTACGACCGGCCCCGCGATAGATCAAATGGATATTGCCAATTCCGCCGATTGGTTTACTTGATGGCGGAGCGCCGGCGCTAGGGGTGCGCCGGCTCCAGGCGCCGCGCCCGCGCGCGGCGGTCGGCGTGCAGGTAGCGGTGCAGCTCGAGCAGCGCCTGGCGGTAGACGTCGCGCTTGAACTCGATCACCGAGTCGAGCGGCACCCAGTAGTCGTGCCAGCGCCAGGCGTCGAATTCGGGGTGGCCGCTCGCGCGCAGCTTCACGTCGCAGTCGCGCCCGGTCATGCGCAGGAGGAACCAGATCTGCTTCTGGCCGCGGTAGAGCTCGCCGTTGCCGTTGCGCGCGCGGCGCATCCACTTCTCCGGCACCTCGTAGCGCAGCCATTCGCGCGTGCGGCCGAGGATGCGCACGTGGGCGCGCTGCAGCCCGATCTCTTCCTCGAGCTCGCGGTACATGGCCTGCAGCGGCGTCTCGCCGTGCTTGATGCCGCCCTGCGGGAACTGCCAGGCGTGCTGATGCACGCGCTTGCCCCAGAACACCTCGTTCCTCGGGTTGGCGAGGATGATGCCGACGTTCGGACGGTAGCCTTCCTTGTCGAGCATGGGCTGCGCCGCCTAACAAAGTAGAATGCGCCTCAACCGATTTTTCCACAGGCCACCGACAAAGACAATGCTCGGCCGGCCTCACCAAGCCACTGAAAAGTTCCAGGTTTTTCATAGCGACGCAGAAGGAAGTGCCGGCCGAGGCCGAGGTCGTCAGCCATCGGCTGATGCTGCGCGCGGGCCTCATCCGCCGCCTGTCGGCCGGGGTGTACAGCTTCCTGCCGCTCGGCCTGCGCGCCGTGCGCAAGGTCGAGGCCATCATCCGCGAGGAGATGAACCGCGCCGGCGCGATGGAGCTGGTGATGCCGGTGGTGCAGCCCGCCGAGCTGTGGCAGGAATCGGGCCGCTGGCAGGCCTACGGGCCGGAGCTCCTGCGGTTCAAGGACCGCCACGAGCGCGACTTCGTCATCCAGCCGACCTCGGAGGAAGTGATCACCGAGCTCGCGCGCGGCGAGCTGAAGAGCTACCGCCGGCTGCCGGCGCACTTCTACCAGATCCAGACCAAGTTCCGTGACGAGCGCCGCCCGCGCTTCGGCATCATGCGCGGCCGGGAGTTCGTCATGAAGGACGGCTATTCTTTCCACGCCGACTACGAGGATCTGCAGCGCGAGTACCGCAACATGCACGACACCTACACGCGCATCTTCACGCGTCTCGGACTGAGGTTCCGGGCGGTGGCCGCCGACACCGGCGCCATCGGCGGCACCGGCTCGCACGAGTTCCACGTCCTCGCCGACTCCGGCGAGGACGCCATCGCCTTCGCGCCCGAGTCGGACTACGCCGCCAACGTCGAGCTCGCCGAAGCGCTTGCCCCCGGAGCCCGCCCTGCCGCGAAGGAAGAGATGCGCAAGGTGCCGACGCCGGGCAAGACGAAGTGCGAGGACGTGGCGGCGCTGCTGAAGATCGATCTGCAGCGCACCGTGAAGGCCGTGGCGGTGATGCACGACGACGAGTTCAACCTGCTGCTCGTGCGGGGCGACCACGACCTCAACGAGATCAAAGCCCAGAAGATCATCGGCGCCTTCCGCTTCGCCACGGATGCCGAGATCCAGCGCGCGCTGAACTGCAGGGCGGGCTACATCGGCCCGGTCGGCGCCAGGGTGAAGGTGATCGCCGACCGGTCGGTGGCGGCGATGGCCGACTTCGTCTGCGGCGCGAACGAGGAGGGCTACCACCTCACGGGCGTCAACTGGGGCCGCGACCTGCCCGAGCCGCAGGCGGCCGACATCCGCAACGTGCAGCCCGGGGACCCGAGCCCCGACGGCAAGGGGCGGCTCGACATCGTGCGCGGCATCGAGGTCGGCCACATCTTCCAGCTGCGCACGAAGTACTCGGAGGCGATGAAGGCCACCTTCCTCGATGCCTCCGGCAAGGAAAAGAACTTCGAGATGGGCTGCTACGGCATCGGCGTGACGCGCATCGTCGCCGCCGCGATCGAGCAGAACCACGACGAGCGCGGCATCATCTTCCCCGCGCCGATCGCGCCGTTCGAGGTGTGCATCGTGCCGATCGGCATGCACAAGAGCCCGGCCGTGAAGGAAGCAGCCGAACGGCTCTACACGGAGCTGAGAGATGCAGGAGTGGACGTGCTGCTCGACGACCGCGAGGAGCGCCCCGGCGTGCTGTTCGCCGACATGGACCTGATCGGCATCCCGCACCGCATCGTGCTCGGCGATCGCGGGCTCGCCGCCGGCAATGCCGAGTACAAGGGACGGCGCGACGAGAAGCCGCGTGACATTCCGCTCGCGCAGGCCGCCGCCTTCGTCCGGGAGCAATTGAAGGCGTGAAGAGCGCGCTCGCGGTCCTCCTCCTCAGTGTTTCCATCACTGCGTGGGCCGGAGCGCAGCGCTACGAGCCGCTCGCCGATTCGATGCGCCAGCGCCTCTCGCGCGCGGTGGCCGACAAGGCGGTGCCGTCGATGCACTTCCGCTCGACCGGCGACGCGCAGCGCTGGCTGAACGAGATGGACGCGCGGCTCTCGCGGCGCATCCCGGACCGCAAGCAGCGCCTGGAGCTGCTGCGCACGGTGCACTACGAGGCGACGCGCGCGCGGCTCGATCCGCAGCTGGTGCTGGGCGTGATCGAGGTGGAGAGCGGGTTTCGCAAGTACGCGGTGTCGCGCGCCGGCGCGCGCGGCTACATGCAGGTCATGCCGTTCTGGCTGAAGGTGATCGGCCAGCCGGGCCACAATCTCTTCCATCTGCGCACCAACCTCGCCTACGGCTGCGCGATCCTGCGCTTCTACCTCGACATCGAGAAGGGCGACTACTTCCGCGCCCTCGGCCGCTACAACGGCTCGCTCGGCCAGCCCGAGTATCCGAACCTGGTCCTCGCCGCATGGCGCGGACGCTGGAAGTACGACGGACC
>DASSPL010000141.1:0-2423 GCA_035699685.1 Burkholderiales bacterium
ATCTCGGATGCGCGCATGAGCGGCACGAGCTACGGCTGCTGCGTGCTGCACGTCGCCCCGGAATCGTTCGTCGGCGGGCCGCTCGCGCTGGTGAAGACCGGCGACCTGATCGAGCTCGACGTCGAGCGGCGCGAGCTGAACGTCAAGGTCTCCGCAGAGGAAATGCACAAGCGGAAGTCCGCGTGGCGCCAGCCGCAGAGGAAATACGAGCGCGGCTACGGCGCGATCTTCGCCCAGCACGTGCGCCAGGCCGACGAAGGCTGCGACTTCGACTTCCTCGAGGGCACCGCGCCGACTCCCGAGCCGGAGATCCACTAGGCATGGACCTGCCCCGCAACGCCTTCAAGCACGCGCTGAAGGCCGGTAAAGCCCAGATCGGGCTCTGGTCGAGCCTGTCGTCCAACTACAGCGTGGAGGTCACCGCCGGCGCCGGGTTCGACTGGCTGCTCCTCGACATGGAGCACTCGCCGAACGATCTCGAGAGCCTGCTGGCCCAGCTGCAGGCCGCCGCGCCCTATGCGACGCACCCCGTCGTGCGCGTGCCGTGGAACGACATGGTGACCATGAAGCGCGTGCTCGACGTCGGCGCGCAGTCCCTGCTCGTGCCGTACGTGTCGACGGCGGAAGAGGCGCGCGCGGCCGTGGCGCACACGCGCTACCCGCCGGCCGGCGTGCGCGGCGTCGCCGGCACCACGCGCGCCACGCGCTTCGGCCGCATCAAGGACTACGCGCGGCGCGCGCACGAGGAGCTGTGCCTCCTCGTGCAGGTGGAGACGCAGGCGGCGCTGGACAGCATCGAGGCGATCTGCGCGGTCGAAGGCGTCGACGGCGTGTTCATCGGCCCCGCCGACCTGCATGCCTCTCTCGGCCATACCGGCGAGATCGCCAACCCGAAGGTCAAGCCGCTGATCGACGACGCCATCCGGCGGATCCGCAAGGCGGGCAAGGCCCCGGGCATCCTGACGCCGAACGAGGACGATGCGCGTCATTGGTTAGAATGCGGCGCGCTCTTCGTCGCGGTCGGTGCCGATGTCGGCATCCTGGCGCGCGGCGCCGAGGCGCTCGCCGCCAAATTCAAGAAAGCATGAAACCCGAGATCATCTTTACCGGCAAAGGCCACGCCGGCACCCAGGCCACCCTCGAGTCCGAGTTCACCGTCCACAAGCTCTACGAGGCGCCGGACAAGGACAAGTTTCTGAGGGAGAGAGCCGACAAGGTGCGCGGCATCGCCAGCTTCGGCCTGATGGCGGTCGACGGCAAGCTGATGGACGCGCTGCCGAAGCTGGAGATCGTGGCCAACTTCGGCGTCGGCGTGGACCAGATCAACCTCGACGACGCGAAGAAGCGCAAGATCATCGTCACCAACACGCCGGACGTCCTGAACGAGTGCGTCGCCGACACCGGCATGGCGCTCGTGCTGAACACGCTGCGGCAGCTGCCGCAGTCGGAAAGGTACCTGCGCGCCGGCGCCTGGGCCGAGAAGGGCCCCTACCCGCTCACCACCTCGCTCGGCGGCAAGGTCATGGGGATCCTGGGCCTCGGCCGCATCGGCGAGGCGGTGGCGAAGCGCGCGCAGGCCTTCGGCATGAAGATCCGCTACCACAACCGGAAGAAGAAGGACGTGCCTCACCCGTACGATCCCGACCCGGTCACGCTGGCAAGGAACTCCGACGTGCTGATGGTCATCACGCCCGGCGGCGCCGAGACGAAGGCGCTCGTCAACGCAGCGGTGCTCGATGCCCTCGGCCCGAAGGGCTACCTGGTCAACATCGCGCGCGGCTCGGTGATCGACGAGCCGGTGCTCCTCAGGTACCTGCAGGAGAAGAAGATCGCGGGCGCTGGCCTCGACGTCTTCGCCGACGAGCCGCGCGTGCCGCGCGAGTTCTGGACGCTCGAGAATGCGGTGCTTTTCCCGCACGTGGCGAGCGCCACCGCGGAGACGCGCAAGGCGATGGGCGACCTGCAGATCGAGAACCTCCGCCTGCACTTCGCCGGCAAGCCGGTAAAGACGAGAGTCGTTTAAGCCCTCATTTTGCGAGCAGGCTGCGCAGCATCCACGCGGTTTTCTCGTGGACCTGCATGCGCTGCGTGAGGAGATCCGCGCTCGGCTCGTCGTTGACCTTCTCCACCAGCGGGAACACCGAGCGCGCGGTCTTTACCACCGCTTCCTGGCCCGCCACGAGCTCGCGGATCATGTCCTCGGCGGAAGGCACGCCTTTCTTTTCCTTGATCGACGAGAGCTGGGTGAACTCGGCGTAGGTGCCGGGCGCCGGGAAGCCGAGCGCGCGGATGCGCTCGGCGATGAGATCCACGGCGAGCGCGAGCTCGTTGTACTGCTGCTCGAACATGAGATGCAGCGTCTGGAACATCGGCCCGGTGACGTTCCAGTGGAAGTTGTGGGTCTTGAGATAAAGCGTGTAGGT
>DASSPL010000142.1:0-10796 GCA_035699685.1 Burkholderiales bacterium
GATGCACGACCCGGACCACGCCACGCGCGTGCTGCGCGCGCTCGGCGCCGCCGGCGTGCGCATCGCCATCGACGACTTCGGCACCGGCTACTCGAGCCTCGCCTACCTCACCCGCTTCCCGCTCGCCTCGCTCAAGATCGACCGCTCGTTCGTCGCCGACGTGCTCGACGACGAGGCCGACGCCACCATCGTGCGCACCATCGTCGACATGGCGCACACGCTCGGCTTCACCGTGATCGCCGAGGGCGTCGAGCTCGACTCGCAGGCCGCCTTCCTGCGCGCGCTCGGCTGCGAGCAGGCCCAGGGCTACCTCTTCGCGCGGCCGATGCCCGCCGAGGACTTCAGCATCCTCGTCGCCAAGCTCGCCGGCGCCACCGCCGCCGCGCGCCCGCGCCGCACCAAGCGGCGCAAATCGGGGTCAGGGCCGTAATTAATTCGGGACGGAGCCGGAACTACTTTTCGATCGCGTCCCGCAACGCCCGGATTTCGCTTGTCGCATCGGGCCTTGAAGGAAACGCGCGCTTCGCCAGCCCGTACCAGTAGCGCGCGTTCGGCAGGTCGCCCTCCATGATGTGCACGATGCCGTGCGCCCAGCAGGCGAGCGGCGACTCCTCGTCCTTCTGCACGATCTCGTGCGCCGCCTGCCAGTCGCCGGCCTCCAGGTGCTTCAGCGCCTGCCCGAGGTCCAAATTACGTACCGGGTACGGAATTACTCCCGCAGCGCGCGGGCTTCCTTGGCCTTCGGGCGCTCGAGGCTGGCCATCAGCCACTTCTGGAGGCTGGGGTACTTGCCGAGGTCGTACTTCATGGCGAAGAACGAGTAGCAGACGCTCGCCACCATGAAGTCGGCCATGTCCCACTTGTCGCCGCCGAAGAACCGGTTCTTCGCCAGGTGCTCGTCGAGCACCTTGAGGCGCGGCTGCAGCCGGGCGTCGGCCTCGTCGGCGAGGCTGGCGTTGCGCTTCTCCGGCGGGAACATGACGCGGTGCTGCATGACGAGGATCATGTTCGGCTCGACGTCGTTGGCGGTGAAGAAGGCCCACTGCAGCATGCGGCCCTTGCCCCTGGCGTCCGCCGGCCACAGCGGGCTCCTGTACTTCTCGGCGAGGTACAGGTTGATCGCGGCCGATTCCCACATGACGAAGCCGTCGTCGTCTATGGTCGGCACGCGCGCGTTGGGGTTCAGCCTGACGTAGTCGGCGTTCTTGCACGTGGCGCCCTCGACGTTGATCGTGACGTTGACGTGCTCGTACGGGATGTTCGATTCCTTGCAGAGCCAGGCCACGCGGAACGCGCGCGAGCGGTACTGGCCATAGAGCTTGAGCATCTTGCCTTCTCCTCGGTTGGGAAATCAGTCCACGCGCGCGCCCGAGGCCTGCACCAGGCGGCGCATCTTGTCCGACTCGGCCGCGACGAAGCGCGCGAATTCCTCCGGCGAATCGGCGACGATGGCGAGGCCGAGGCCCTCGAGCCGCTCGGCCACGGCGCCCGTGCGCAGGGCGCGGGCGATCTCGGCGTGCAGCCGGTCGACCACCGGCTTCGGCGTGCCGGCGGCGACGGCGAAGCCGTACCAGACGTTGATCTCGAAGCCGGGCAGCCCCGACTCGTCGGCGGTGGGGACGTCGGGCGCCTGCGGATGGCGCTTCAGCGCCGTGAGCGCGATGGCGCGCAGCTTGCCGGAGCGCACGTGCGAGATGACGTTGGAGAAGTTGTCGCACATGAGCGGCACGCGCCCGGCGAGCAGGTCCTGCGCCGCCGGCGCCGGCCCCTTGTACGGGACATGCACGAGGTCGACCTGCGCCGTGGCCTTGAGGAGCTCGCCGCACAGGTGGCTGGTCGTCCCGCCCCCGCCGGAGGCGAAGCTCAGCGCGCCGGGCCTGCCCTTCGCGTGCGCGATGACGTCGGCGATGGTCTTCACCGGCAGGCTGGGATGGGCCACCCACAGGTTCGGCGTCGTCGCCGCGTTCGTCACCGGCACGAAGTCCTTCTGCGGGTTGTAGCCCAGGTCCTTGTACAGCCACTGGTTGGTGGCGAGGATCGCCGACGGGGCCATCAGCAGCGTGTGGCCGCTCGCCTCGCCCTTGGCGACGAGCGCCGCGCCGATATTGCCGCCGGCACCGGGCCGGTTCTCCACCACCACCGGCACGCCGAGCGATTGCGACATCAGTGGCGCGATAGCGCGCGGCAGCAGATCGGACGTGCTGCCCGGGGAATAGGGCACCACGACCGTGATCTGGCGGCTCGGAAACTGCTGGGCAGCTGCCGACACCGAAGCCACAAGCAACATCAAAACCGTCAGGCGCATTCGTATTTCCTCAGGCTGGCGATCATCGAGACCTTGAGCATGTAGTCGCGCTCGGCGGCGCGGTCGGCCATGGCGCGGGCGAGCTCCGCGCGCCAGCGGCCCTGGGCCGCGGCGTCGCGCATCTCGAGGTTGCGCTTGTTGGCAATCGTAATCGTGTTCACGTACTCGAGGGCCACCGGGCGGCGCTGGGCCTCGTAGCGGTCCAGTTCCGTTTCATCCCGTTCCCCGCGGATGACGGCGGCAAGCTTGGTCGCCAGGTTGAAGCCGTCGTGGATGCCGCCGTTCATGCCCATGCCGCCGAGCGGATTGTTGAGGTGCGCGGCATCGCCGGCGAGGAACACGCGTCCCTTGCGGTACGCCTGCGCCACGCGCTGGTGCACCGGGTAGAGGGTGCGGTGCACGACCTCGTAGCGCCCGCGCTTGCCATGCACGCGCTGCAGCCGGCGCTCGATCCCGTCATCGGAAAGGATCCCGGCGTCGCTTTCCTCTTCCCGCGCCGGGAACATCGCCCGCCACACGTCGCGCACCCGCAGCAGGAAGAACCATTCCTCCGGATCGGCGAAGTAGCTCACGTCGCAGAGCCGCGGGATCACCTCCTCGAACGGGAACGGCGTGCTGGCGACGAGGAACCGCTCGGGCCAGGTGAACCCCTCGAGCGGCACGCCGATCGCCTCGCGCACCCTGCTGCGGCCGCCGTCGGCGCCGATCAGCCAGTCGCCGCGCAGGCGCTCGCTGGCGTTAATGGTGACTGTCACCGATTTCCCGTCCTGCTCGACGGCCGTCACTTGCGCGCCGAAGCGAACATCGGGCAGCCGGGCGGCGAGGACCTCGTTCAGCTTGTACTGCTCGCATTGCACGCGAAAGGGGTGGTCGGTGTCGCCGGCGATGGCGCCGAAGTCGAGCTCCGCGATCCAGCCGGCGCGGTCGCGGTACTGCACCTTCCGCGCGATGCGCCCCATGTCGATCAGCCTTTGCGTCGCGCCGAAGCGCGCCAGCAGGTCGAGCGTCGGCGGCTGGAAGGTCGAGGCACGCAGGTTGCGCGGCAGCGCCGCCTCGGCCTCGAGCACCGTCACCGGCACCCCGGCCGCGGCGAGCACGCTCGCCGCGCAGAGCCCGACGGGACCCGCGCCGGCTATCAATACACTCATGAGTTAGCTAATTGACAAAGCAAATTCTCGGGGCGGAGAATCCCCCGGTCAATGGCCCGCGTCCGGCGCAAGGCGGCTCCGCCTCCCACGGTTTCGCGTCCGGCGCTGCTGGTCGAGGGCTCGGACGCCGAGTTCCGCGGCCTGATCCACGATCTCATCGCCTACGGCCACCGGCTCGACGCCTGCCGCGACGCCTTCGCCGCCATCGCCGGCATCTCCGGCCAGCAGTACGAGATCCTGATGCTGGTGAGCCGCTCGGCCGGGCTGTCCGTGAGCGAGGTGGCGGCGCGCCTGCACCGCTCGGGCGCGTTCATCACCATCGAGGCCAACAAGCTGGTGCTGCGCGGCATCCTGGAGAAGGACTCCGACCCCGGCGACGGCCGCAAGGTGATCCTCAAGGCCAACACCAAGAGCCTGGAGCTCCTCGAGCGGCTGGCGCCGTTCCAGCGCCGCGTCAACGACGTGCTGTTCGAGCGCCTCGACGCGAAACGGTTCCGGCAGCTGCGGCTGCTCGCGCGCGACCTGGTCGAATCGGGCGACCGCGCGGTGGCGCTGCTCGAGTACATGATGCAGGAAGCGAAGAGCGCCGCATGAGCGTGTCCTATTTCGTGCGCTACGACATCGCGGTCTCGGACCTGGAATCGTTCCTGCGCCGGTATCGCGAGGTGCACGTGCCCCTCGTCGCGCGCTGGCCGGGACTGCGCCGCATGATGATGCACACGCCCATCGAGTGGCGCGACCCGTCTCCGGTGAACCGCGGAAGAGCGGTGCTGATGGCGCAGCTCGAGTTCGACAGCGAGGCGGCGATGAATCGCGCTTTCGCCTCGCCGGAGCGCGCGGCGGCGCGCGAGGATTTCAAGCGCTTCATGACATTCGAAGGCACGGTCACGCACCAGGCCATGCACACTGAAGAGGTATGGAGGAAGCCGGCATGAAACCCCGCATTGAACCCAAGCAGCATCTGGAGTTCGTCAAGGTCGACCTCAACACCGGCTGGGAGCGGCCGCCGGGCTACCCGCCGGGCTTCTACCAGAAGATCCTCGCCTCGGACCTCGACGAGACCGCCAAGCGCGGCAGCCGCACGCGGCTCCTCAAGATCGAGCCCGGCGCCTTCTCGACCGAGCCGTTCGTGCACGACCACTGGGAGGAGGTGTACGTCGTGCATGGCGACCTGATCGTTGGCAACGATGCGCAGGGACGCGGCGGCGAGCAGTCCTTCGCGCCCACCTACGCCTGCCGCCCACCCGGGGTGCACCACGGCCCGTTCACTTCCAAAGGCGGCTGCATCCTTCACGAGATCCACTATTACGAGACCTCGGGGAAAGAGGCAGGCAATGCTAAAGACCGGCGCTGAGCACCTCGAATCGTTAAGGGACGGGCGCGTCGTCTACGTCGGCTCCGAGCGAATCGACGACGTCACCACGCATCCCGCGTTCCGCAACGGCGCGCGCTCGATGGCGGCGATCTACGACATGAAGCGCGCCGATCCGAAGCACAGCTTCGCCGAGGGCAAGGAGCGCTACAGCGCCTACTTCCTCCAGGCGCGGTCCAAGGACGATCTGCAGCAAAGGACCAACCTGCATCGCGCCATCGCCGCCCTGAGCCACGGGCTGCTGGGGCGCTCGCCGGACCACGTCTCGAGCTTCGTCACCGGCATGGCGATGAACCCTTCGGTGTTCGGCAAATACGCCGACAACCTGGTGCGCTATTACAAGCACATGCGCAAGGAGGACGTGTACGGCGTCTACGCCGTCCTCCCTCCCCAGGCGGCGCGCAATCCCGAGTTCTACGTGAAGCAGAATTTGCCGGTGCCCTCCCTCAGGGTGGTGCGCGAGGATGATGACGGCCTGGTCGTCACGGGCATGAAGATGCTCGCCACCGGCGCCGTGTTCGCCAACGACATCTGGATCGGCAACCTGCTGCCGCTCGCGCCGACGCAGCTGCACGAGTCGGTGACCTGCGCCATCCCGGTCAACGCGCCGGGCGTGACGCTCTGGTCGCGCAAGCCCTTCGAGCGCTACGCGCCGAACGAGTTCGAGAACCCGCTCACCTGGCGCTTCGACGAGACCGACTCGATGGTGATGTGCGAGAACGTCAAGGTGCCGTGGGAGCGCGTGTTCGTGCACATGGACGCGATCCTCGCGCGCGAGATCTACATCAAGACGCCGGGGCACTGCTACGGCAACCACCAGTCCAACGTGCGCTTCCACGAGAAGATGAAGCTGATCGTCGGCCTGGCGAGCAAGGTCGCGCACGCGTCGGGCGCCAACGAGGTTCCCGCCGTCCGGGAGGTGCTGGGGCGGTTCGCCGCGCTGGAGGCGGCGCTCGGCGGGATGATTGCCGGCCAGATCCACGACGCCGAGGACTGGCCCGACGGCGGCTGGAAGACCTTCAACCGGCGCTACATGTACGCAGCGCTCAACTGGTGCACCGAGAGCCACTCGGCGATCATCGACGCGCTGCGCGAGCTGGTCGGCGGCGGCGTGTTCCAGATGCCGGCCGACGTGTCGGTGATGCACGAGCCGAAGCTGAAGGAGCTGTTCGAGAAATACTGGCAGACGCCGCAGCTTGCCGCGCTCGAGCGCATGAAGCTCTACAAGCTGGTGTGGGACCTGATCGGCTCGGAGTTCGCCGGCCGCCACCTGCAGTACGAGAAGTTCTACGCCGGCGCGTCGTTCATCGTGCGCAACCACAGCTTCCGCGAGGCGCCGTGGAGCGACTTCCACGCGCTGGTGGATGATCTGATGGCGAGCTACGACGTTCCCGCTAAGGGAGCCGAAAGGAAAGTCGCATGATGCGTATCGCCCTTCTTGTAGTTTTGCTCCCGACCCTGGCGTTCGCGCAGGCGTGGCCCGCCAAGCCGGTGCGCATGGTGGTGCCGTTCGCGCCCGGCGGCGTGACGGACTCCACCGCGCGCCTCGTCGCGTCGAAGATGCAGGAGGCGATCGGCCAGCCGGTGGTGGTCGACAACCGCACCGGCGCCGGCGGCGTCATCGCCACCGACCACGTGGCGAAGTCGGCGCCCGACGGCTACACCATCCTGATGGCTTCGGCGGCGCCGCAGACGCTGCTGCAGTTCCTGCAGAAGACGGGCTACGACGGCCTCAAGGATTTCGCGCCGATCACGCTGGTCAATACGTTCCCCATCGTGCTGATGGTGCATCCCTCGGTGCCGGCGCAGAACGTGCGCGAGCTGATCGCGCTGGCGAAAAGCCAGCCGGGCAAGCTGAACTTCGCCGGCGCGGGCGGGCTGACGCAGTTCGCCGGCGAGATCTTCAAGCACATGGCGGGCGTCGACATGGTCTACATCCCGTACAAGGGCGGCGCGCCCGCGGCGGCGGCCGCAGCCGCCGGCGACGCGCAGGTCACCTTCGCCAATTACTCCGATGCGCTGGTGCACATGAAGTCCGGCCGGCTGCGCCCGCTCGGCATGACCTCCGCAAAGCGCTTCCCGCAGTCGCCCGAGGTGCCGACCATCGCCGAGGCGGGCATCCCGGGCTACCAGGTCGATTCGTGGAACGGGCTGCTCGCGCCCGCCGGCACGCCGACGGAGGTGGTCAACCGCATGGCGGCAGCGGTGCAGCAGGGCCTCAAGGATCCGGCCACCAGCAAGCGCCTGGAAGAGATGGGCACCGTGCCGGTCGGCGACAGCCCGGCGCAGTTCCGCACGTTCCTGCAGGGCGAGATCACGAAGTGGGGCAGCTTCGTGAAGCAGTCCGGGATCAAGGTGGAGCAATGAAGCCGGAGGCGCTGCCAGGGCTCAACACCAGCTTCCGGGATGCAGTGCAAAGGTTGCGCGCGGGCGGGCGGGTGAGGACCCTCAACCGCGAGGCCGACCCGGATCTCGAGATCGCGGCGCTGATGAAGCGCCTCGACGGCGCCGAGGCGCTGCTCTTCCCCAAGGTCAAGGGGCATGCCGTGCCGGTGATCGGCAACCTGCTCGCGAGCCAGGCGAACTGCGAGGCGGCTTTCGGCGTGAGCTATCGCGAGATCCGCGAGTTCGTCGCGCGGGCCCTCGGCTCGCCGGTTGCTCCGCAAAAGGTGGCGAAGGCGCCGTGCCAGGAGAACGTGCACCGCGACTTCGACCTCGGTCGCATGCTGCCGGTGCTGCGCCACACCGAGGCCGACAGCGGCCGCTTCATCACCGCCGGCATCGTCATCGTGCAGGACCCCGAGACCGGCGTGTACAACGCGTCCTACCACCGGCTGCAGCTCCTCGGGCCGAAGAAGACCGGCGTCAAGCTCGACTACGGCCGGCACCTGCGGCTCGCCTACGAGCGGGCGCAGAAGCTGAAGCAGGACCTGCCGATCGCGGTGTGCATCGGCACCGATCTCGCCGTGCACTACACCGCGGCCACCATGGGCGCGCAGATGCCCGAGAGCGCCGACGAGCTCGCCGTGGCCGGCGGGCTGCGCGGCTCGCCGCTGCCGGTGGTGAAGTGCATCACCCAGGACCTGTGGGTCCCCGCCGAGACCGAGATCGTGCTCGAAGGCAGGATGAGGTGGCAGGGCACGGTGCGCGAGGGTCCCTTCGCCGAGTTCATCGGCTATCTCTCGCCCGAGGGCGATGCGCCGGTGTTCGAGGTCGACGCCGTCACCCACCGCAATGATCCGATCTACCACGCCATCAACGGCTACGGCCGCGAAACGGTGATGCTGCGCAAGTACGTGATGGAGGCGAGCCTGCTCAAGGCGCTGCAGGCGGCGGTGCCGATCATCCATGATGCGGAGATGACAGCGGGAGGGCTCCACCGCTTCATCGCGGTGCTCAGCGTCAGGAAGACCAGTCCGCAGCAGGAAGGCCTGCAGCGGAACGCGATCCTGGCGGCGTTCGCCACGCTCAAGGACCTCGACCTGGTGATCGCCGTCGACGACGACATCGACATCCGCGACCCGGTCGACGTGGAGTACGCGCTGGCGACGCGCATGGAAGCCTCGCGCGACGTCTTCGTCATCCCCGACGCGCGGGGCCACGAATACGTGCGCGCCGGGAAGAACGGCGTGGTGGCGAAGCTCGGCATCGACGCCACGGTGCCTTTCGAGGAGAAGGCGCGCTTCGCGCGCGCCTCGTTCAGGAACGTGGAGATCAGGGAAAGCGAATGGCTGAAGTAAAGATCGGCGAGCTCATCATCGCCGGATGGACCGGCCGCGACGAGGCGGCGCTGAGGAAGCACATCAAGGAGCTGGAGGAGATCGGGGTCAAGCCGCCCAAGACCACGCCGATCTTCTATCGCGTGGCGGCGGGGCTGTTCACGCACGAGAACGAGATCCAGGTGTCCGGGCCCGACACCAGCGGCGAGGTCGAGTTCGTGCTCATCGCCACCCTCGGCGGCCTCAGGGTCGCCGTCGGCTCGGACCACACCGACCGCAAGGCCGAGACCATCGGCGTGTCGCTCTCCAAGCAGCTGTGCGCCAAGCCGGTCTCGCCCAAGTCGTGGAAGTACAGCGAGGTGAAGCCGCACTGGGAGAAGCTCACGCTGCGCGCCTGGGCCGACGGCGAGCTCTACCAGGAGGGGCCCGTGACGGCCATGCGCTCGCCGGAAGACCTGATGGGCCGCTATCCGCTCAAGCCGGGGCAGGCGATGTTCTGCGGCACGCTCGCCGCCAGGGGCGGCATCCGCCCGTCGACGACCTTCCGCATGGAGCTCGAGGACCCGGTGAAGAAGCGCAAGCTCACGCACGAGTACCGCATCACCGTCCTGCCGGTCGAAGGCTGAATTCCGTACCCGGTACAGGATTGGCCCCCGCGCAGATCTTCTGGCCGGTGATCGCGCTCGCGGCGTGGACCTTCTGCGTGCTGCTGCTCGTGCCGATCGCCCGGTTTCGCTCCGCGGCGCGCGGCGAGGTGAAGGCGAAGGACTTCCGCTACGGCGAGTCGGCCAGCGTCCCCGGGGCGGTGTCGCTGCCGAACCGCAACCTGATGAACCTGCTCGAGCTGCCGCTGCTCTTCTACGTCGTCTGCATCGGGCTGTACGTGACCCTGAGCGTCGATCGCCTCGCCATCGTCCTCGCCTGGACCTACGTCGCGCTGCGCGTGGCGCACAGCGTCGTCCACCTCACCTACAACAACGTCTTCCATCGGCTGGCGGCCTACGCCGCCAGCGTCCTGGTGCTGCTGGCGCTGTGGGTGGGCTGGGCCCTCGCGCTCGCAAGCCGCTGAATTCCCGCCTGTCTTAGCCGTTGACGGCGCCGCCGTCAGAGCATTAGGATATTTCTGACATTACAGAAATAACGGGAAATCATGGAACTCACGCCGCTCACCGAGAAGTTCATCCTGCACTGGGGCGAGATGGGCACGCGCTGGGGTGTCAGCCGCACCGTGGCCCAGATCCACGCGCTGCTCTACCTCTCCGACCGCCCGCTGCATGCCGAGGAGATCGCCGACACGCTTTCGGTGGCGCGCTCGAATGTCAGCACCAGCCTCAAGGAGCTGCAGGGCTGGGGCCTGATCAAGGTGACGCACGTGATCGGCGACCGGCGCGACCACTTCGAGACGCTGCAGGACATCACCAGCCTGTTCCGCGTGATCGTCGAGGAGCGCAAGCGCCGCGAGATCGACCCGACCATCGCCCTGCTGCGCGAGCTGAACGAATCGGACGCCAAGGCGAGCCCGTTCGCGCGTGAGCGCATCAAGTCGACGCTCGATTTCCTCGAGATGCTCGACAAGTGGTACGCGAGCGTGAAGCAGCTGCCGCAGCCCATGCTGATCTCGCTGCTGCGCATGGGCAGCAAGCTGCAGGGCTTGCTCAAGAAGGCGGCGTGATGCGCGTCATCGTCACCGGCGCCACCGGCTTCATCGGCCGTCACGTGGCGCGCGCGCTGGTCGCGGCCGGGCACCATGTCACCGGCTGCGCGCGCGACCGCGAAGCCGCCTTCGAGCGCTATCCGGACATCGGCTGGATCCGCGCCGACTTCACCCGCGACCGCACCATGGCGGCGTGGGAGCGGCGCCTCACCGGCCACGAGGACGTGGTGGTGAACGCGGTCGGCATCCTGCGCGAGCACGGCGAGCAGACGTTCGAGGCGCTGCACTACGAGGCGCCGCGGGCGCTGTTCAACGCGTGCGTCAGCCGCGGCGTGCGGCGCGTGATCCACGTCTCGGCGCTCGGCTGCGACGAGCGCTCGCGGCGGCCCTACGAGGCGACCAAGCTGCGCCTCGAGCGCCACCTCGCCACGCTCGACCTCGACTGGGTGATCGTGCGCCCGTCGCTCGTCTACGGCGACGACAGCCCGAGCTCGGCGCTGTTCCGCTTCCTCGCCAACCTGCCGGTGACGCCGGTGATCGGCGCCGGCGACCAGATGCTGCAGCCGATCCACGTCGACGACCTCGCGCTCGCCATCGC
>DASSPL010000143.1:0-2697 GCA_035699685.1 Burkholderiales bacterium
GCGCGCACCTCGCGCCAGCGCTCGACGGGGCCCTCGTAGCCGTACTGCTCGACCGATTTCACGCCGCGGTCGAACGCCACCCACGCCATCACCTTCGAGTAGGTGAAATGGCGCGCCGGTCCGCGCACTTCCCACAGGCCCGAGTCGGGCTCGGTCCAGCAGTTCTCGAGGTGAGCGAGCAGCGCCCGCTGCAGGTCCCAGGCCGCGTCGGAGCCCGACAGGCCGGTCTTGCACCCGACGTAGAGCGCATCCATGACCTCGCCGTAGACGTCGAGCTGCAGCTGGCCGCACGCGGCGTTGCCGATGCGCACCGGCTTCGACCCCTCGTAGCCCGGCAGCCAGTCGAGCGTGCGCTCGTCGAGCCGCCGCTCGCCGGCGAGGCCGTACATGATCTGCATCTGCTCGGGGGTGCCGGCAACCGCGCGCACCAGCCACTCGCGCCACGCCGCCGCCTCCTCCTGGAAGCCGCCGTTCATCAGCGCGAGCAGCGTGATCGTGGCGTCGCGCAGCCAGCAGTAGCGGTAGTCCCAGTTGCGCACGCCGCCGATCTTCTCGGGCAGCGAGGTGGTCGCCGCGGCGACGATACCGCCGGTCGGTGCGTAGGTGAGCGCCTTGAGCGTGATCAGCGAGCGCAGCACGGGATCAGCCCATTCCGCCGGCGGCGAGCAGCGCTCGCACCAGGTGCGCCAATGGGCCTCGGTCTCCGCCAGGGCGCGATCGGCGTCGAGCACCTGCGGGTCGGGGTAGTGCGACGGGCACCACGTCAGGTCGAAGGCGAGCTTGTCGCCCGCCTTGACCTCGAAGCTCGCGCGGGTCTTCATGTTCTCGCCGTGCAGTGCCACCGGCGAGCGCAGCAGCATCTTGTCCGGCCCGGCGATCGCGCGGATGCCCTTCCGGTCGGGCAGCCTGGTCACCCACGGCACGGCGCTGCCGTACTCGAAGCGCGCGACGAGCTCCATGTCGAGCTTCACGCGCCCTCGCCGGCCGACGACGATGCGCACGAGGTCCGGGTTCTCCGTGCGCACCGGCATGAAGTCGATCACCGTCACCGCGCCGTCCTCGGTCTCGTACTCGGTCTCGAGGATCAGCGTGCAGCCGCGATACCGCCGCGTCGACTTGTGCGGCTTCGCCGGGGCGATGCGCCAGTGGCCATGCTCCTCGGTGCCGAGCAGCTTGGCGAAGCAGGCCGGCGAATCGAACCGCGGCCAGCACAGCCAGTCGACCGAGCCGTCGCGCCCGACGAGCGCGGCGCTCTGGCAGTCGCCGATCAGCGCGTAGTCCTCGATCTTCATGATTCCGTACCCGGTACGCAATTATCGTGAAAGAACAATTGATCCATCAGTCGTCGAAGACCAGCACGGTCTTCACGTCCCCCTCGCGCTTCTCATAGGCCTCCCGCCAGCGCTCGAGCGGGACGCGGCGAGTGATGATCGACTGCAGCCAGGAGCGGTCGGCGCGGGCGAGGGAGTGCGCGGCGTCGTGGTAATGGCGCAGGTTGGCGTTGACGGTGCCGAAGACGACGCGGTTCTCGAGGACGAGCGACTGGTTGAGGATCGCAGCGTCGAATGACGCCTGGTGCTCGCGGCCGCCGAGGCCGGTGAGGCAGACGATGCCGCCGGGGGCGGTGCCGGTGACCGCCTGGACGAGCACGCGCGGCGAGCCGGTGCATTCGATGACGATGTCGGACTCGACCGCGGGGAAGCGCGTGTGGTAGCTCGCGCCGAGCTTTCGCACGAGCTCGGGCTTGGGCCCGTCCCTGTTGTGGTCGACGACGTGGACCTCGAGCCCGCGCTGCATGCCCATCAGCGCGGCCATCAGGCCGACCGGCCCGGCGCCGGTGACCAGCACGCGCTGCGGCGCCCAGCGCGAGCGCCGGCCGATGCGCTCGATGTGCTCCCAGGCCTTGGCCAGCACGCTCGCCGGCTCAAGCAGCACGGCGGCCAGCCCGAGCACCGGCGTCACCTTCACCGCGAAGCCGGGGTCGGTGCGCCAGCGCTCGGCGCAGAAGCCGTCGGCCTGCTTGATGCCGCGCTCGGTGAAGCGGCCGTTGCGGCACATGTCCCATTCGCCGAGCGCGCAGTTGAGGCAGGGCTCCGGATCGGGATGGCGCACGACGCCGACGACGATGTCGCCGATGGCGAAGCCGCTGTCCGCCGGCGCGCTGATCACCCGGCCGAGGGACTCGTGCCCGAGCACCAGGCGCGTGTTCCCGGGGCATGCGCTGCCGAAGAGCCCGTCGATCAGCTCCCGGTCGGTGCCGCAGACGCCGACGGCGAGCGTGCGCACGAGCATCGCGCCGCCCTTCTCGCTCGGCTCGGCGATGTCCTCGAGAAGCTGCGAGCCGGCCTTCCCCGGCTCAAGGGTAATGGCACGCATGGGACCTGATCGTTAGACTGTCGGGAACGGGCGACAAGCGAAATGCCTTTCATCGGTTGTACGGGCGTATGAGCGCACGCACTTAGAATGCCCGCCTCGCCTTTCGCGCAAAAAAAATCCTAATGGGGCGTAGCCAGTGAAGGACGCAGTCGACATCGCCTTCGCGATCGCCGTGGTGGTCGCGGCCGTCGCCGCCTCGGGCCACGCCGTCATCTACAAGCGCGACTCGCGCTCGGCCTCGATCTGGGTGCTGGTGATCTGGGTGCTGCCGGCGCTCGGCGTCATCGCCTACTTCCTGCTCGGCGTGAATCGCGTGGCGCG
>DASSPL010000144.1:0-14115 GCA_035699685.1 Burkholderiales bacterium
GGTTACCGGGCGCGCTGAGAAGGCGCGCATCGTGAAGAACCTGCGCAGGCATGGCCTCACCACGCTCGACCTCTCCGACAACGAGATGGCGAAGTGGCACGTGCGCCACATGGTGGGCGGCCGCGCGCCTTTCGCCCGCAATGAGCTGCTGTACCGCTTCGAATTTCCGGAGCGGCCTGGCGCGCTGATGAAATTCCTCGAGAACATGCGCAGCGACTGGAACATCAGCCTGTTCCACTACCGCAACCACGGCGCCGACTACGGCCGGGTGCTGGTCGGGATCCAGGTGCCGCGCAAGGAGCACGGCCAGTTCACCGCGTTCCTCAGGAAGCTCGGCTATCCCTGCGCCGACGAGACGCGCAACCCCGCCTACCGTCTTTTCCTCGTTTGAAATCGGGCTCTGACCCCGATTTCGCGTCTATCTCTCGACCTGCCCCAGGTAACAGACGGGCGAGGCCATGGCGCTGCCCTCGCCACGTTGCGGTTCTCCGAGGTATACCAGTCCTTCCGGATCACGCCGGTACACGCCCCGCTCGGTCACCACATAGTCCATGGGGATGTCCCACTCCTGGGGGTGAATGGTGTCGAGCTTCGCCAGCTCGTAGGACACTCCTATGGTCACGGGCCGCTTGGCGAGGCTGGCGAGCGTGCGATCGAAGAAACCCGCGCCGTAGCCGAGGCGGTAGCCCTGAGCGTCCCAACCGTTCATCGGCAGAATTACGGCGTCCGGCTGCACTTCGGGCGAGTCGACCGGGTAAGGAATGTTCAAGGCACCGGTGGCGAGGCGCACCCCAGGATGCCACTCGCGAAAAATCAAAGGCTTCTTCGGCGCGACGACCACCGGCAGCGCTGTCAACGCGCCCCGCTCCCGCATCGTTCTGGCAAAATGGCGGGCGTCGTACTCGCCTTTGATCGGCCAACAGAAAGCGAGGCGACCGCTGGAAAGCCCGGGGAATGAAAGCTCGAGATACGCGTCCATACGCTGCCGGAAGGCGTCGAGCGTTTCGGCCGGCAGCGCCTCGCGCGCGGCGATCAGCCTCGCCCGCTCGGCTTTCCGCCAGGTCCGCAGGCTGGCCGCGTCGTTCATAGGGTCTAGTTTCATGATTAGTAAGCAGTTCCGCAATTTTCTGGCCGGGGCGGCGTTCGCCGCCCTGCCGGCCATTGTTGCGGCAAACGACGATTCGGTGCTCGCCGCCTACGACGCCTACCGCGCCGGAGACCCGATCAAGCTGTCCCGTATGGCCAAGAAGCTGGAGGGCCATGCGCTCGACCCGTGGGTCGACTACTGGCGCATTTCCATGCGGCTCGACGACATGTCGACCGCCGACGTGCGCGCCTTCCTGCAGGAGCACGACAACACCTACGTCGCCGAAGTGCTGCGCGGCGACTGGCTCAAGGTCCTCGGCAGGCGGGGCGACTGGGCCGAATTCGAGCGCCAGCTGCCGCGGTACCCGCGCGAGGACCAGGAAATCCGCTGCTACGCCGACCTGATGAAGGCACAGCGGGGCGAAGAGCTCCCCATGGCCGAGATGGACTGGATGTGGCTCGAGCCGCGCGAGCTCGCCGAAGGCTGCGCCAAGCTCGCCGACCGGCTGGTGGCCGACGGCAGCGTCACGGTCACCGACGTCTGGCGCCGGGTGCGGGTGCTGTTCGAGAGAGGCCAGATCACCGCGGCGAAGACCGCGCTCGGCTATCTCGCCAAGGACGACGCGCCCGACGAGCGCCTGCTCGCCGAGGCGGCGCGCCAGCCCAAGCGCGTGCTCGACCGGCTGCCGAAGAACCTCGACAAGCGGGCGGTGCGCGAAGTGGTGATCCTTGCCGCCGTGCGCTACGCGCGCAACGAGCCCGATGCGGCGGCGAAGCTGCTTGAAGGCAGCCTCGCGCAGAAGCTGCCCGAAGCCGACGTGCGCTACCTGTGGACCCGGGTCGGCTACGAAGCGGCGCGCGAGCACCAGCCCGACGCGCTCAAGTGGTACGCGCGCGGCGAAGGCGCCGACCTGGACGAAGACGAGCTCGCCTGGAAGGTACGCGCCGCGTTGCGGGCAGGGCGCTGGACCGTGGTGCGTGACACCATCGACCGCATGCCGGCCAGCATGCGGCACGAGTCGGCGTGGACTTACTGGTACGGCCGCGCGCTCGCCGCCGCGGGCGAGGAAACCGGCAGCCGCGCCTACTACATGCGCATCGCCGGCCAGACCGATTTCTACGGCCTGCTCGCCGCCGAGGAGCTGGGCTACGTCTCCACGATCCCGGACACGGTGTACGTGCCGACGGAAGACGAGGTCGAGGCCGCTCGCCGCAACCCGGGCCTCGTCCGCTCGCTCGAGCTGATCCGGCTCGGGCTGCGCACGGAAGGCGTGCGCGAGTGGCTCCACGCCATCCGCTACTTCGACGACCATCAGTTCCTCGCCGCGGCCGAGTTCGCCCGGCGCGCGGGCATCTGGGACCGTTCCATCTCGGCTGCGGACCGCACCGTGCGCTCGCACAACTTCGCGCTGCGCTACCCGCAGCCCTATCGCGAGATCTTCAGCGAGTACGCCAAGACCTACGAGCTCGACGAGGCCTGGGTGCTCGGCCTGGTGCGGCAGGAGAGCCGCTTCATCACCGATGCGCGCTCGAGCGCCGGCGCCGCCGGCCTGATGCAGGTCATGCCGCGCACCGCCCGTTTCGTCGCCCAGAAAATCGGCATGCGCCGCTACGACAGCAAGGCCGTGACCGAGGCGAAGACCAACATCACGCTCGGCACCGGCTATCTGCGCATGGTGCTCGACCAGCTCGGGCATCCGGTGCTCGCTTCCGCCGCCTACAACGCCGGCCCCGGCCGCGCCAAGCGCTGGCGCGACACCGGCCGCGCCCTGGAGGGCGCGGTGTACGCCGAGACGATCCCTTTCCCCGAGACGCGCGA
Source organism: Burkholderiales bacterium (assembly GCA_035699685.1). Classification (GTDB taxonomy): domain Bacteria; phylum Pseudomonadota; class Gammaproteobacteria; order Burkholderiales; family SG8-39; genus SCGC-AG-212-J23. Next base: position 2,906 of record DASSPL010000144.1, read on the forward strand.
CTACGTCAAGAAGGTGATGGCGAACTCGGTGTTCTACGCCGCGCTGATCCACAAGCAGGTCACGCCGCTCAAGGCCCGCCTCGGTACGATCCCGCCGCGCGGCACCGCGGAGCCGATCGAGGATGAGCTGCCCTGACTTTCATACTCCTGACTTTCAAACTCTAAGGTGAGGTTCGACAGGGTCCTGGTCCTCGGCGGATCGGGTTTCATCGGCCGCCACCTCGTCGCCGAGCTCGTGCGCCGCGGCAAGAAGGTCACCGTGCCTTCGCGCCACCGCGAGCGCGCGAAGCACCTGATCCTGCTGCCGACGGTCCAGGTGGTCGAGGCCGATGTCTTCGGGCCGGGCGTGCTGCCCGAGCTCGTGCGCGGGCATGACTCGGTGATCAACCTCGTCGGCGTGCTGCACGGCCCCGGCTTCGAGCGGGCGCACGTCGAGCTGCCGAAGGCGATCGTCGAAGCCTGCCGCACGTGCGGGGTGAAGCGCCTGCTGCACATGAGCGCGCTCGGCGCCTCGACCGACGCCCCGTCCGAGTACCAGCGCTCGAAAGGCAGGGGTGAGGCCGTGATCATGGAAGCGGCCGACCTCGACGCCACGGTGTTCCGACCCTCCGTGGTTTATGGGCCGGAGGACCAGTTCCTCAACCTGTTTGCGCGGCTTGCGCGCAGGCTGCCGGTGCTCGCGGTGCCTTCCCCGGACGCGCGCTTCCAGCCGGTGTACGTCGGCGATGTCTCGCAAGCGTTCGCGGAAGCGCTCGACAACCCCGACGCGACTGGCCGCCGCTACGAGCTCGCCGGCCCGCGCGAATACACCCTGAAGGAGCTGGTGAACCTCGTCTGCCAGTTCACCGGCCGGCATCGCCTCGTCGTCGGCCTGCCACAGGGCCTCTCGTCCCTCCAGGCCTTTTTCCTGGAGAAGCTGCCCGGGCGGCTGATGAGCCGCGATAACGTGCGCTCGATGCAGGTACCCAACACCACGCAGGCGCCGTTTCCCTTCGGCATCCAGCCGCGCGCGCTCGAAGCCGTCGCGCCCACCTATCTCGCGCCTTCGGGGCCGCGCGAACGCTATCCCCAGCTGCGCTGGCGCGCGCGGCGCTGATGCGGCGACTCCTCGGCGGGCCTGCGCGGGTCGTCAACATCGGCCTCGCCGGCTTCGGCCGCGACCTCGCCGCGAACGGGGTGCCGGTGGTGCAGGTCGACTGGCGCCCGCCCTCGCGCTTCAGCGCCCTTCTCTCCACGCTGGAAGCGCGCGCCGGACAGATTGAAAAGGCCAACGGCGAAGCGCTCCAGCGCATCCTCGCCGCCGACCCGGTGCTCGTCGGCGTGCGGCGCGCCGGCGACCTGATCCGCGAGCTCGACGCCGAGCGCCTCATCCTGCACGCCGGCCCGCCGATCGACTGGCCGCGCATGTGCGGCCCGCTGCGCGGTGCGGTGTGCGGCGCGATCGTATTCGAAGGCTGGGCGAGCGACCTCGCCGCGGCCGAGCGCCTGGTCGAGTCCGGCGGCGTGCGCTTCGCGCCCAACCACCATTACGGCGCGGTCGGGCCGATGACCGGCATCACCACGCGCAGCCAGCCGATGATGATCGTCGAGAACCGCGCTTTCGGTAACAGCGCGCGCATCACGATCAACGAGGGCCTCGGCAAGGTGATGCGCTTCGGCGGCAACGACGCCGAGGTGCTGGGCCGGCTCGCCTGGCTGCGCGACGAGTTCGCGCCGCTTTTCGATACGGCATTGAAGGGAAAGGGCGGCGTAGCCCTCAGTCCCTTGATTGCCAGGGGGCTGACCATGGGCGACGAGATGCACCAGCGCAACGTCGCCTGCAGCTCGCTCCTGATGCGGGAGATCGCGCCGCACTTCCCCGCCGGCGGCAATGCGCAGGCGGTGTCGCGCGCGCTGCAGTTCATCGCCGGCAACGACCAGTTCTTCCTAAACGTCGGCATGGCCATGGGCAAGAGCATCATGGATCCGGTGCAGGGCCTGCGCGACTCGAGCGTCGTCACCGTGATGTGCCGCAACGGCACCGACTTCGGCATCCGCGTGGCGGCGCTCGGCGAGCGCTGGTTCACCGCGCCGGTGGAGATGCCGCAGGGGCTCTATTTCCCCGGCTACAGCGCGGCCGACGCCAACCCCGACATCGGCGACTCGGCGATCGTCGAGGCGATCGGGCTCGGCGCCTTCGCCATGGCGGCGGCGCCGGCCGTGGCGGGCTTCGTCGGCGCGGGCGGCTTCCAGGAAGCCGTCGGCTACACGCGCGCCATGAGCGAGATCGCCGTCGCGCGCAATCCGAAATGGACCATCCCGGCGCTCGAGTTCGCCGGCACGCCCACCGGCATCGACATCCGCCGGGTGATCGAGACCGGCATCGCGCCGGCCATCAACACCGGCATCGCGCACCGCCGCGCCGGCATCGGTCAGGTCGGGGCGGGCGTCGCGCGCGCGCCGCTCGCCTGCTTCGAGCAGGCGCTTATGGCCTTTACCAATGGTCATTAACCGGGTAGAGCGAGGACGGTACCTCGATTCAGTGGCGCTGATGCGCGTCTCGCGCCGCGTCGGGGCGCTGTCCGGAGTCGAGGCGGCGGCGCTGATGATCGGCACCCCGTCCAACAAGGCCCTGCTGCGCAACGCCGGCCTGCTCTCCGCCGAAGGCGAGCGCGCCGAGCCGAACGATCTCATCATCGCCGTTCGGGGCTCCGGATCGTCCAAGGCGGTCGACGCCGCGCTCGCCATGCTGGCCGAGAAGCCCGCCGAAACGGCGGACCTGCGCCGCGCGTCCAGCCTGCGCCGCGCATTGGAGCTCGAGCCGCAGGCCAATCTCGCGCTGATCTCGGTGCCAGGCGAGTTCGCCGCCGCGGAGGCGCGGGCCGCGCTCGAGCGTGGGCTGAACGCGCTGGTTTTCTCCGACAACGTCCCGATCGAGGACGAGGTGGCGCTCAAGCGGCTCGCCCGCGAGAAGAACCTGCTCCTCATGGGCCCGGATTGCGGCACGGCGCTGATCGGCGGCGCGCCGCTCGCCTTCGCCAATGTCGTGCCTCGCGGCGACATCGGCATCGTCTCCGCCTCGGGCACTGGCCTGCAGGAAGTCTCGACCCTCATCGCCCGTATGGGCGGCGGCGTGTCGCACGGCATCGGCGTCGGCGGTCGCGACCTCGACGAGCGCGTCGGCGCCCTTGGCATGCTGTCCGCGCTCGACCTGCTCGATGACGACGCCGGCACGCGCACGCTGGTGCTGATCTCCAAGCCGCCCGCGCCCGCCGTCGCGCGCACCGTGCTCGAGCGCCTGCGCCGGTCGAAGAAGCGCGCGGTGGTCTGCTTCCTCGGCTCGCAGGAACAGGGGCTCGCTCGCACCCTGACCGAGGCCGCCGAGCAGGCCATGCAACGCAAGCTCGAAGCATCGCCCGTCGCCGCGCCCGTGCGGGCGAAGGGAAGAGTACGAGGCCTTTACTGCGGCGGCACCCTTGCCGCCGAGGCCGAGCTCCTGCTGGGCGATGCGGGCGAGTGCATCGACCTGGGAGATGACGAGTTCACGCGCGGGCGGCCGCATCCGATGATCGAGCCGGAGCTGCGCAACGAGCATATCCGCACCGCAGTGGGCGATCCGCAGGTCGGCGTGCTGCTGTTCGACCTGGTGCTCGGCTTCGGCGCGCACGCCGATCCGGCCGGCGTGCTCATCGCCGGGCTCGAAGGAAACAGGAAGCCGGTGGTCGCTTCGGTCACCGGCACCGAGCGGGATCCGCAAGGCTGGTCGCGCCAGGTCGCCGCCCTGCGCGCCGCGGGAGTGCATGTCGCGGCCTCAAACGCGCACGCAGCCGCGTTCGCGGCGGCGCTGCGCGCCGGCTAACGGCCCTTGAGCCTGTAGCCGGCGAGCTCTACGTCGAAGTGCGTATCGATATAGCGGCTGGGTTCCCCGCGGCTGGAGAACTTGACCGCGCGCTTCACCTCGGGCACGTACCAGACGGTCAGCATGCGTCCGCCGTTCTCGCCACGGTCATTGGTCTGGCTCAGGCCGATCCACGACTGCTGGATCTGCACCCGGATGGCCTCGAACTCACCGGCCGGGACCTTGATCCGCTCGCGTCCCATCACGCGAGCGCTGAGCGAGCAGCTCCAGCCGGGCCCGCACGTGCGCGCGTCGCGGTTGTCGACATCGCGCAACGTAGCCCCGGGATTCAGCTTCTCGAACGTCGCAAGGTAGGGCGAAAAGAGGGAGAGGTTGCCTACGGGCGTGACGTACGCGCCCTTGGTGTGCACGGCGCGGCGCTGGGAGCCGCCCTCGAAGAATTGCTCGACGATCTCGTCGGCCGATGCCGATGCCAGGGTGATCTCCTGTGAGCCGGTGGGCAGCCCGCGACCGCTGACGCGGTAGGTCCAGGAATCCGCGGCCGCGGACGCCGAAGGCGTGGCTGACGGTGCGCTCGCCGGCGTCGCCGCCGGTGCGGCACGGCTGGCAAGCTGCGCCCGGGCGCGCTCCGCAACTTCGCCGAGCCACGCTGCCGGCGAGGCGAAATGGATATTGGGCGCGATCCCCCCGCGAGCCACATTGAGCGTGGTGATTCCGACCAGGCGGCCCTGGTCGTCGAACACGCCGCCGCCGCTGGCGCCGGCCGAAAGCGCGGCGCTGACCTTGATGGGGGGAAGGTCCGGGTCATCCGACTCCACACCTGCGATCAGGCCTTCGGCGAGCATCAGGCCGAGCTTGTCCGCGTTGCCGATCGCATAGACGCGGCTGCCGACCTTTGCCTGGCCCGCGGGCGCCACCACGACGGCCGGAGCATCGAAGTTCTCCACCGAGAGAAGGCACAGATCCCGCTCCGCATCGGCATGCTCGAGCTTCGCCTCGTGCGTTCGCCCGGCGCGCCGGACCTGGATGGCGCGCGCGCGCGCGAGGACATGGCAGCTTGTCACGACGCGGCCGTTGGCCACGACGACCCCCGATCCGGCATTCACCGGGCGTTGCTGGGCGTCGAGGCCGCGGACGCCCCATACGCTCGGCGAAACCTTTTCGAAGACTTCGCCGGGGGCGAGCGCCAGCGCGGCGCTTGAAGTCGCCAGGCCCACCAGAATGCTGCAGGCGCGCAATGCGGTCATGTCATTTCCTCGGCAGCAAGTCGTTCAAGTCTTCCAGTCGCACGCGTCCGTGGTGCGGCGTTGCCGCCGAAGCGGACTGCTCGGCATCGACATCCAGCGCGAGCATTCCGCCGCCCAGGTGTTGCACACAGGACACCACCGCAGCGGCCAGCTCGTTCTTCAACCGCTCCGCGTCGTTTGCCAGCAGCTCGTCATAGAAGGCGGATTCGGCCGTCTCGTCCGGCAGGTATTCGCACACGGACTGCGCGAGGACCGTCGCGCGCGTCAGATCAAGCAATCGCAGCCGCCCGGCATAGAGCACGCGATAGCGGCCGGAGCCCGACGCGAAATACGCCATGCTCCAGCTGAGCGTGCGCGCCTCCAGCATAAGCTCGGCGTCGGGGTGCTCCCGCGCTACGTCAGCCGGCGCTTCCGATGAAACGGAAGCACGATCGCGGGCTACTCGCACGCGGTACTGCTTCTGCAGCATGCCAGCCAGCCGCTCCGCGATCGGCGCCGCGGGATCGTCGAGGCGATGCCTCTCCACGATGTCGTTGCCCGCCCGCGCCATCGCGCCGCCGCTTCCCCACAAGGCAGCCGGGCTTCCGGGCTCGGCCGGCTTGACGGCCGAGAAGTCGGGGCGCGGCTGGGTGGCGATGACGAGGATGCGCCCGGCCAGCGTGTCCGGCACGAAATCGCGGGCGCTCGGCGCAGTCGCCATGCACAGGCTCGCGATGCAGAGCGACAGGTGAACCAGCGTGCGCGTAAATCCTCCCTGGAGGAGTCTAAGCGACTCTCGCCACCGCAACCACTCCGGCCAGGCAGTCCCAGCCGGAACAATGCCCGACCGCGTCGAGCGCCGTGAGCGCGTCCGGCCAATACCCGTTCGGATCGCACAGAACCCGCAAGCAGCCATGGAGCGCCGCGTGGCCCTCGCCCGCGGCGGCGGCGGCGAGGTGAGCGCCGCTGATGGCGCTCGTGCGCGGCAGGCGCGGCGTGAGCCAGCGCCACAGGCCCTGCGCCTGGCTCTTGCGGCCGAAGGCATGCAAGGCGATCAGCACGCCGCCGAAGTAATCGTCGCCCGACGGCGTGAGCCCGGGTCCCAGGCCGATCAGCGCCTGCGCGTCGTCGTCGAGCGCGTGGCCGACGAGCCAGCGATCGATCGCATCGAGGGCCGGCTGGGCGTGGCCGCTGAGCGCGTTGTGCTGGTCGGCGACCAGGCCGCCGAGGCCTTCGGATGGAGCGCGCGGGCGGGCGGCATTGCGCAGGCGCTGGACGTCGGGCGTCGCGTGCGCACCCAGCGCGGGAGGAGTCCAGAGCTCGGCGTCGGCCAGCTGGAGGGCAAGGCGCTGGCCGATCGCGGGCAGGCTGAAGTCGTCGGCGAGCGCATTCAGCGGTCCGCGCCCGAGCGTGGCATCGCCCACGCAGGCATAGCGCTCGCCCGGGAACCGGAGATAGCAGCTGCGCCGGAACGTCGCGCAAACCTCGCCCTCTCCACCGAGCGCCGCCTCGCGGGCGAAGCGCCCGACGGTGCTAATCCGCCACGACATGGGTGCCGCTCGTTCCTTCCAGGGCGGCGCGCGCGTGCTCGAGGTGGCCGATGATGGCGCGGCGGCCGCCGCCGGCGACATGGCGGATCGCGGCCTCGACCTTGGGCGCCATGCTGCCCTTGGCGAAGTGTCCCTCCTTCTGGAAGCGGCGCAGGTCGCTCAGCTTCACCGTAGTGAGCTCGCGCTGCCGCGGTGTGTTGAAGTCGACCGCGATGCGCTCGACGGCCGTCAGGATGAGGAGGTTGTCGATGCCGAGCTGGCGCGCAAGCAGCGCCGAGGTGAGGTCCTTGTCGATGACGGCTTCGACGCCTTCCCATTCGCCGCGCTCGTTGCGCGTCACCGGGATGCCACCGCCGCCGCCGGCGATGACCAGGATGCCCCGGTCGAGCAGCGCCTGGATCACATCGAGGTTGATCACCTTGCGCGGATCGGGCGAAGGCACGCAGTGGCGCCAGCCGCGGCCCGCGTCCTCCATCATGCGCCAGCCCTTCTTCTCGTAGGCCTGCGCCTCGGCCTCGGTGAAGAACGGGCCGATCGGTTTCGAGGGCGAGTTGAACGCCGGGTCGCGCGCATCGACTTCCACCTGCGTGACGACGCAGCTCGCCTGGCGCGGGCTGCCCGCGCGCGTCATCGCGTTCTCGAGCGCCTGCATCAGCATGTAGCCGATGCCGCCCTGGCTGTGCGCCACGCACACGTCGAGCCGCATCGGCGGGATGGCGTCGCGCGTCAGCATCATGCGCAGCAGGATCTTGCCCACCACGGGGCCGTTGCCGTGCGTGATGAGCACGCGGTCGGTGGTTCCCACGAGAGGCAGCAGCGCGTTCGCCGCGCGATCGGCAATGACCTCCTGCTCCTCGGTCGTGCCGCGAATATTGTCCGGATGGACGGCGTTGCCGCCGATGGCGACCAGCAGCGACATCAACGGTATGCGGCGAGCGCTGCGTCGACCGCGGCGCCGCGCGGCAGCTTGTGCTTCTGCGCGTTCAGCACCGCCTCGAGCGCCGCCAGCGTGCTGAGGACCGCGTCCTTGCGGGCGTTATAGCCCATGGTGCCGATGCGCCAGATCCTGCCGTGCAGCGGGCCGAACGAGGTGCCGATCTCGATGTTGAAGTCCTCGAGCAGCATGCGCCGCGCCGCCTCGCCGTCGACACCCGCGGGAATGTAAACGCCGGTGACGTTGGCCATCTTGTGCTTCTGGTCGCCGAAGAGCTTCAGCTCCATAGCCGTGAGGCCCGCGCACAGCGCCTTCGAGGCCAGCGCGTGGCGCTTGAACGCCTTGTCGATGCCTTCCTGCAGCAGGATGCGGCCGCATTCGCGCGCCGCGTAGAGCATGGTGGTGGCCTCGGTGTGGTGGTTCAGCGCCTTGTCCGACCAGTAGTCCATGATCATCGCCAGGTCGAAGTAGTTCGACCGGATGACCGGGCCTTCGCCGGGCTGGTCTTCGGGCTTGCGCAGGCCTGCCTCGATGTGGCGGCGGCGCACGATGCGCTTCTCGGCGCGGTCGTTCAGCGTCAGCGGGGCGCTGCCGGAAGGGCCGGCCATGCACTTCTGCAGGCCCGCGCTCACCACGTCGAGGTTCCAGGCGTCGGTCGGCAGGTCCATGCCGCCGAGCGTGGCGGTGGCGTCGACATACAGGAGGACGTCGTTCGCCCGGCAGATCTTCCCCAGATCGGCGAGCGGCTGCGCCATGGTGGTCGAGGTGTCGCCGTGCGAGACCGCGACGAGCTTCGGGCGATGTTTCCTGATCTCGCGCTCGAGGACATCGGCGGGGAAGACCTGCCCCCATTCGATCTCGGTGATGGCGACCTCGGCGCCGCAGCGGCGCGCGATCTCGACCTTCAGGTTGCCGAAGCGGCCGAACACCGGCACGAGCACCCGGTCGCCCGGTTCGATCAGCGAGGCGAGCGCGGCCTCGATGCCCGAGCGTGCCGTGCCGTCGATGAGCAGCGTCCAGCGGTTCTTCGTCTGGAACACGCCGCGGTAGAGCTCGGAGGTCTCCTGCATGTAGCGGCGGAACTGCGGATCGAACTGTCCAAGCAACTGCGCGCTCATCGCGCGCAGCACACGCGGATCGGCGTTGATGGGGCCGGGGCCCATCAGCAGGCGCGGCGCCGGATTCAGGTCGTCAACCATGCGGATGGTGCTTGAGCCAGTGCCTGGCGATGTCGATGCGGCGGGTGATCCACACTTTGGGTTTCTTGCTCACGTACTTGAGGAAGCGTTCGAGGGCAGCGAATCGGCCGGGGCGCCCGACCAGGCGGCAGTGCAGGCCGACCGACATCATCCGCCCGCCTTCGGCGTACAGCACGTCGAACGAGTCCTTCAGGTAGCTGAAGAACTGGTCGCCGGAATTGAAGCCCTGGCTCGTGGCAAAGCGCATGTCGTTGGCGTCGAGCGTATATGGAACCACGAGTTGCGCTCTTCCGTAGCGGGTGTCGTAAAACGGCAGCTCGTCGTTGTAGTCGTCGGCGTCGTAGACGAAGCCGCCGTTCTCGACCACCAGGCGGCGCGTGTTCGGGCTGGTGCGGCCGGTGTACCAGCCCAGGGGACGATCGCCGGTCAGCCGCTTCTGTATCTCGATCGCGCGCTGCATGTGCTCGCGCTCGACCTCGAGCGGCACATATTGGTAATTGATCCAGCGCCAGCCGTGGCTCGCGATCTCGTGCTTCGCCTTCAGGAACGCTTCCACCACCGCCGGGTGGCGCTCCATCGCCATGGCGACGCCGAAGATGGTGAGCGGCGCATCGTAGCGCTTGAAGAGATTCAGGATCCGCCAGACGCCGACGCGCGAGCCGTACTCGTAGATCGACTCCATCGACATGTGGCGCACGCCCTCGAGCGCCTGCGCGCCGACGATCTCGGACAGGAACGCCTCGGACGCCTTGTCGCCGTGCAGGATCGCGTTTTCTCCGCCCTCTTCGTAGTTGAGGACGAACTGCAGGGCGAGCTTCGCCCCGCCGGGCCATCTGGCTTTCGGCGGGTTCGCGCCATAGCCCGCGAGATCACGCGGGTAGCTCAAAGCTCTCGATGAAGCGCAGTAGCGTCCGTGCCCCGACGGCGGCGTCGGCCTCGCTGATCGACTCGGCCGGATTGTGGCTGATGCCGCCCTTGCAGCGCACGAAAAGCATGGCAATGTCGGCGATGTTCTTGAGCGCCATGCCGTCGTGCCCGGCGCCCGAGGGAAGCTTGCGCACGCGCACGCCTTCGGCGGCGACCGCGCGCTCGAGCTGCCGCATGAGCCACGGCGCGCAGGCTGCGACCCCGAGCTCCTGGATGTTCTCGACCTTCGCGGAGAGCCCGCGCCGCCTGGCGATGGCCTCGATCTCGGTTCGGGTCGCCTTCACGGCCTGGTGCCTCTGCTCGTCCCGCGGAGCGCGGATGTCGATGGTGAACTGCACCTCGCCCGGGATGACATTGATCGCGCCGGGCTTCGCCTCGATGCGGCCGACGGTGCCGACCAGCTCGGGCTCGGCGCGCGCGATGCGCTCGACGGCGAGCACGCATTCCGCCGCGGCCGCCAGCGCATCGCGCCGCAGGTTCATGGGCACGGTGCCGGCGTGGCCCGCCATGCCATGAATCGTTGTGCGGAGCCTGGAAAAACCGTTGATCGCCGTGACCACGCCGACGGGCAGGCCCTCGGCCTCGAGCACCGGCCCCTGCTCGATATGCAGCTCGGCGTAGGCGGCGACGTCGCCCTTCTTGCGCGCCACCTTCGGCACGCCCGCGGGGTCCAGGCCGAACTCGCGCAGCGCATCGCGCACGCTGACGCCGGCCGCGTCCTTCGTGTCGAGCACCGACAGGTCGAGCGCCCCGGCGATCGCCCGGCTGCCGAGCATCGTGGTGCCGAAGCGAACGCCTTCTTCGTCGCCGAAGCCGACCACCTCGATGGAGAACGGCAGTCTCCTGCGCTTCAGGGCCGCGACGCATTCGATGGCCGTGATCACGCCCAGCATGCCGTCGTAGCGACCGGCATCGCGCACCGTGTCGAGGTGCGAGCCGAGCATCAGGCAGGGCCGCTGCTCGCCCTCGTAGCGGCCGACTACGTTGCCGATCGCGTCGAGGCTCGCCTGCATGCCGGCTTCGCGCATCCAGCCGAGCACAAGCTCGTTCGCTGCGCGATTCTCCTTGGACAGGTACACGCGCGTCAGGCCGCCCGGCAGCTCGGAGTGGCGGGCGAGCGCGTCGCAGCGCTCCATGATCCTTTCTGCAGACACCATGGGCCGATAGTATATTTTCGGCGTGACGCTCGCCGAGCTGAACCGCCTTGCGGTCGAAGGGTTCGTCGCGCAGCTCGGCGACGTGTTCGAGCACTCGCCGTGGGTGGCCGCGCGCGCCTGGGACCGAAGACCCTTCGCCTCCGTCGACGCGCTGCATAGGGCCATGATGGCCGTGGTGCGCGAAGCCTCGGCCGCCGAGCAACTGGCGTTGGTGCGCGCCCACCCGGAGCTCGCCGGTGCCGAGGCCAAGGAAGGCACGCTGACCGCGCATTCGAGCGGCGAGCAGGGCCGGCTCGGCCTCACGTCGCTTACGAGCGACGAGTTCCAGCGCATTTCCGCGATCAATCGGCGCTACCGCGAGAAATTCGCCTTTCCCTGC
>DASSPL010000145.1:0-4189 GCA_035699685.1 Burkholderiales bacterium
AAATGAACGGACGCAACGTAGTCGTCATCGGCACGCAGTGGGGCGACGAAGGCAAGGGCAAGATCGTCGACTGGCTGACCGACCGCGCGCAAGGCGTGGTGCGCTTCCAGGGCGGGCACAACGCCGGGCACACGCTGGTGATCGGCGGCAAGAAGACCGTGCTGCACCTGATCCCCTCGGGCATCCTGCGCGGCGAGGTCGACTGCTTCATCGGCAACGGCGTGGTCGTGTCGCCGCAGGCGCTGGTGGAGGAGATGGAGGAGCTCGAGGCGGGCGGCGTGCGCGGCGTGGTGGCGCGGCTGTCGATCTCCGAGGCCTGCCCGCTGATCCTGCCGTACCACTCGGCGCTCGACCACGCGCGCGAGGCGGCGAAGGGCGAGAAGAAGATCGGCACCACCGGGCGCGGCATCGGCCCGGCGTACGAGGACAAGGTGGCGCGGCGCGCCATCCGCCTGCAGGACCTGTTCGACGCGCAGCGCTTCGGCGAGAAGCTGCGCGAGCTGCTCGAGTTCCACAACTTCGTGCTGCAGCACTACTACAAGCAGCAGCCGGTGGATTTCCAGAAGACGCTGGACGAGACGCTGGCGCTCGCGCCGCGCCTCGCGCCGCTCATCGCCGACGTGCCGCGCGCGCTCTACCACGCCAACCGCGCCGGCAAGAACCTGCTGTTCGAAGGCGCGCAGGGCTCGCTGCTCGACATCGACCACGGCACCTATCCGTTCGTCACCTCGTCGAACTGCGTCGCCGGCGCGGCGGCGGCGGGCGCCGGCATCGGGCCGATGCACCTGCACTATGTCCTCGGCATAACCAAGGCGTACAGCACGCGCGTCGGCGGCGGCCCCTTCCCGACGGAGCTCATCGACGCGACCGGCGAGCGGCTGCGCCAGCGCGGCCAGGAGTTCGGCGCCACCACCGGCCGGCCGCGCCGCACCGGCTGGTTCGACGCCGCGGCGCTGAAGCGCTCGATCCAGCTGAACGGCGTCTCCGGCCTGTGCATCACCAAGCTCGACGTGCTCGACGGCGTCGAGTCGGTAAAGATTTGTGTGGGCTACAAGCTCGAGGGCACCTTCTCCGAGATCCTGCCGGTCGGCGCCGAGGAGCTCGAGCGCTGCCACCCGGTGTACGAGGACCTGCCGGGCTGGATGGAGAGCACCGTCGGCATCAAGTCGAGCGAGCGCCTGCCGAAGAACGCGCAGGCCTACCTGAAGCGCATCGAGGAGCTCGCCGGCGTGCCGATCGATCTGGTCTCCACCGGGCCCGACCGCGAGGAGACCATCGTGCGCCGGCATCCCTTCGACCGGGGGTAGCGGGTTTTTCGGCTAGACTGCACGGTCTAGTCTAGCCATGGCCGCCGACAACCGAGAGCGCGTGCTGCGCGCCGCCACCGACTCGTTCCTCGCGCACGGCTACGGCTCGAGCGTGGACGAGATCGCGCGCCGCGCCGGCGTCGCCAAGCAGACCGTCTACAGCCACTTCCCGAGCAAGGACGCGCTGTTCAAGGCGGTGGCCAGCGCCCTCGCGCAGAGCGTGCTGGTCGAGCTCGAGGGCGGCGACCTGCGCGCGGCGCTGGTGCGCTTCGGCATGGCCTACCGCGAGCGCGCGCTCAGCGCGCAAGGCATCGCCACCTTCCGCACGCTGGTGCCGGAGGTGTCGCGCTTCAAGCCGATCGCGCGCACGATGTACGCCAGCACCATGGGCGCGATGGTCGAACGCATCGCGCAGTACCTGGCCGTGGCGATGCGCGACGGCCGGCTGCGGCGCGACGATCCCGAGCTCGCCGCCGAGATGCTGCTCAGCATGCTGGCCGGCGTCGACCGCGTCAAAAGACTCTTCTGCGTGGCGAACGGCGTCGAGAACGACGAGCGGCGCGCCACGCGAATCGTGGATACCTTCCTGCGCGCCTACAAGCCATGAAAATTCTGCTCATCCTCCTCAGCGTGACGATCGCCGCCTGCGGCCAGGGCGACGCGAAGCAGGCTGCGAAAGGCGCAGCCGCGCCGGCCGCGTTGCCGGTCGGCGTGGTCGAGGCGGCGATACGCGAGGTGCCGGTGACCTTCGAGGCGGTCGGACGCACCGAGGGCTCGCGCGAGGTGCAGGTGCGGGCACGCGTCGCCGGCATCCTGGAGAAGCAGACCTACGTGGAAGGAGACAGCGTGAAGGCCGGCGCGGTGCTGTTCCAGATCGAGCGCGCGCCGTTCGAGATCGAGCTCGCGCAGGCGCGCGGCACGCTCGGCCAGGAGACCGCCCGCCACCAGCTCGCGGTCAAGGAAGCCGAAAGGCTGAAGACGCTGGCCGACCGGCGCGCCATCAGCCAGAAGGAGGCCGACCAGGCGCTGTCCGCGGTGAGCCAGTCGAGCTCCGCCGTCGAGGTCGCCCGGGCGAGGGTCAGGCAGGCGGAGCTCAATCTGTCGTACACCACGGTGAGCGCGCCGATCGGCGGCATCACCGGCCGCGCGCAGCAGTCGATCGGCAGCCTGGTCTCGCCCGCCGGCGAGAGCGCGATCCTCACGACGCTCACGCGCGGCGATCCGCTGTGGGTGCGCTTCTCCCTCTCCGAGGCCGAATACGCCACGGTGCGCGGCGCGGAGCAGAAGGCGCTGCGCGTGCAGCTCGAGCTCGCCGACGGCAAGCCCTATCCGGGCGCGGCCAAGGTGAACTTCTCCGGCTCGACCGTCGACGCCGGCACCGGCACGGTGCAGATGCGCGCCGAGGTGGCGAACCCGGAGCTCGCGCTGCTCCCCGGCCAGTTCGTGCGCGTGCGCCTGACCGCCGGCACGCAGCAGGCGATCGTGGTGCCGCAGACCGCGGTGATGCAGAACGAGGGCGGCCGCTTCGTCTGGCTGGCCGGCGCCGACGGCAAGGCGGCGCAGCGCCCGATCCGGGCGGGCAGCTGGCTCGGCGCCGACTGGATCGTGCTCGAGGGCCTGAAGCCGGGCGACAAGGTGATCGTCGACAACCTGGTGCGCCTGCGGCCCGGCGCGCCGGTCGCGCTCAAGTGAGCCGCTTCTTCATCCACCGGCCGGTGTTCGCCGGCGTGATTGCCATCGTCATCGTGCTCGCCGGCTTCGTCTCGGCCAAGCTCCTCGCCGTGGCGCAGTATCCGGAGATCGCGCCGCCCACGGTGCTCATCACCACCACCTACCCGGGCGCGAGCGCCGACACGCTGTCGAAGACGGTGGCGGCGCCGATCGAGGAGCAGCTCTCCGGCGTCGACCGGCTGTCGTTTTTCAGCTCCACGGCCTCGTCCACCGGCGCGCTCACCATCACGGCGACCTTCGAGCCGGGCACCAACGTCGACCAGGCGATCTTCGAGGTCAACAACCGCGTGCAGCGCTCGCTGCCGCGCCTGCCCGACGAGGTGCGCAGGAACGGCGTCATCGTGCAGAAGCGCTCTTTCGACATCCTGCTGCTCGTCTCGCTGGTCTCGCCGGGCAACGCGCGCGACACGCTGTATCTCTCGAACTACGCGTCGATCAACATCGTCGACGAGCTGAAGCGCATCCCCGGCATCGCCGACGTCACCGTGTTCGGCGCCCGCGACTACTCGATGCGCGTGTGGATCAACCCGGAGAAGATGGCGCGCCTCGGCGTCACCACCGCCGACGTCGCCGCGGCCCTGCGCGCGCAGAACGCGCAGTACGCGGCCGGCAAGATCGGCACCGAGCCCGCGCCGCCGGGGCAGAACCTGGTCTACACCGTGACCGCCACCGGCCGCCTGGTCGAGCCGGAGCAGTTCGGCGAGATCGTGGTGCGCGCCGGCCCCACCGGCAACGTGCTGCGCCTGAAGGACATCGCGCGCATCGAGCTCGGCGCGCTCAACTACGACACCTCGAACCAGCTGAACGGCCAGCCGACCATCGGCATGGGCACCTACCTGCAGCCCGGCGCCAACGCGCTGCAGGTCGCCGACCTGATCCGCGCGCGCATGCAGGAGCTCAAGCCCACGTTCCCCGACGGCGTCGACTACGCCATCCCGTTCGACACCACGCGCTTCGTCGAAGCGTCGATCCGCGAGGTCAACACCACCATCTTCGAGGCGGCGCTGCTGGTGCTCGCGGTGGTGTTCCTGTTCCTGCAGACCTGGCGCGCGACGCTCATCCCGATGATCGCCGTGCCGGTGTCGCTGATCGGCGCCTTCGCCGGCCTGTGGGCGGTCGGCTTCTCCATCAACACGCTGACGCTGTTCGCG
>DASSPL010000146.1:0-11909 GCA_035699685.1 Burkholderiales bacterium
CAACCAGCCCTGGCACTGGATCACCATCCCGATGATGGGCATGACGATGGGCGAGATCTTCTACGTGAAGGACCTCGCCGAGGATTGCGCCGCGGACGGCGTCTACGAGTTCATGTTCGTCGCGCCGGCGATTCCGATCACCGGCGCCGTCGGCTCGCCCACCAATCCATTGGCGATAAAGTAGAAGAGAAAGAGTGACATGAAAATGACGGGCGCCCAGTGCCTGGCCGACATGCTCGCCGGGTATGGCGTGTCGCATGTCTTCATGGTGCCGGCGGTGCTGCGGCGCACGTTCGCCGAGATGGAACGCAGGACGTCCATCCATCGCCTGCATTGCCACGGCGAAAAGGCGGCCGCGTACATGGCCGACGGCTATGCAAGAGCTTCCGGAAAACCGGGCGTGTGCATGGCGCAGGTCGTCGGCGCGCTCAATCTGGCGGCGGGCCTGCGCGATGCCTATCTCGCGCATTCGCCGGTGATCGCCTTCACCGGCGGGCGCGATCCGAAGACCAAGTTCCGCAAGGTGTACCAGGAGATCGACGACGTGCCGGCGTTCGAGCCGGTCACCAAGTGGAACGCCACCGTCGATGCGGTCGAGCGCTTCCCGGACATGGTGCGGCAGGCATTCCGCGTCGCCACCAGCGGCGCGCCCGGACCGGTGCACCTGCAGTTCCGCGGCAACGAGGGGCAGGTGGACCAGGAGGAAGCGGACCTGGAGCCGCTGGTGGAGGCGCAGTTTGCGAAGGTGCCGCCGCACCGGCCGTTGCCCGATCCGCAGTCCCTGAGATCGCTTCTCGGTTTCCTGCAGCACGCCGAAAGGCCGGTCATCGTCGCCGGCGGCGGAGCGCGAGCGTCGGGCGCGGGGCCGGAGCTGGTGCAGCTCGCCGAGGCGCTGAACATCCCGGTGGCGACATCGCTCAATGGCAAGGACTGCATCCCGGGCAGCCATCCGCTCGCCGTGGGCGTGGTCGGCAGCTACTCGCGCGAGAGCGCCAATCGCGTCGTCGCCGCCGCCGACCTGGTGTGCTTCGTCGGCAGCTCGGCCGGCGGCATGACCACGCACGTGTGGGCGGTGCCGAAGATCGGCATCGCGGCGCTGCAGATCGACATCGAGCCCGAGACGCTGGGCCGCAACTATCCGCTCAAGGCGGGCGTGCTCGGCGACGCGAAGACCTGCCTGTCGCAGATGCTCGCCCAGTGCGATCGCTCCAGCGCGGCGCGGCGCAAGGGCTGGATCGAGCAGGTCAGGAAAATAAGCGGCGAATGGCGCGACAAATATCGCCCGGCGCTCGAGTCCGACGCGGTGCCGGTGCGCCCGGAGCGCATCTGCGGCGAGCTTTCGCGGCACGTGCCGGACGACGCCATCGTGCTTTCGGACACCGGCCATGCCGGCATGTGGATGGGCGGCATGTACGACGTGCGCGGCAGTCAGAGCTTCATGCGCAGCGCAGGGCATCTGGGCTGGGCGTTCCCGGCCGGCCTCGGCGCGAAGTGCGCCGCGCCGGAGCGGCCGGTGGTAACTTTTACCGGCGACGCCGGCCTCTGGTACCACCTCGGCGAGATCGAGACCGCGGTGCGCTGGAACATCGCCGCGGTGACGGTGGTGAACAACAATGCGAGCGGCAACCAGTCCAAGCGCGGCTTCGACCGCGCCTACGGCGGCGAGCAGACCGCGAAGGCGCGCGAGCTGTGGACCTATCGCATGGTGGACTTCGCGAAGGTCGCCGGCGACATCGGCGCCCTCGGCATCCGCGTGGAGCGCCCCGGCGATTTCGCCGGCGCGCTGGAAAAGGCAATTGCGAGTAAACGGCCGGCCGTGATCGACGTTGTTACGGATATCGAGGCGATCGCGCCGGTGGCGGTAAGCTCTTAGAGGAGGAGGACCGATGAGGAGAGTTTTAGCGTTACTGGCTGCGTTCGCCTCGACCCTGGCGCTGGCGCAGCCCTACCCCAGCAAGCCGATCCGCATGGTCGTCGCGTTCCCGCCCGGCGGGCCGGTCGACGTCGTGGCGCGGCTGATCACGCCGAAGATGAGCGACACGCTCGGCCAGCCGATCGTGGTCGAGAACACCGGCGGCGGCGGCGGCAACATCGCGGCCGCGCGCGTGGCGAAATCCCCGGCCGACGGCTACACCATCCTCGCGCATTCGTCCGCCTATGCCGTGAACCCGACGCTGATCGGCAACATCGGCTTCGACGCCGAGAAGGACATGACGGCGATCGCCATCGCCGGCCGGCAGCCGAACCTCATCTTCGTCCACGCCGACTTCCCGGCAAAGACGCTGGCCGAGCTGATCCAGCGCGCGAAGACCGACAAGCTCGCCTTCGCCTCGCCGTCGAGCGGCACGACGCCGCACCTCACGGCGGAGAACCTCTTCAAGATCCGCGCCAAGGTCGACATCACGCACGTGCCCTTCAAGGGCGCGGGTCCGGCGATGAACGGCGTGCTCGGCGGCCAGCCGCCGATCGGCGTCCTGGCCGGCACGGCGCCGATGCCGCACATCAAGTCCGGGCGCATCCGCGCGCTCGCCGTGTCCTCCGCCCAGCGCCTCGCGCTGCTGCCCGACGTGCCGACGCTCGCGGAGCTGGGCTATCCCGGCATGGAGGACTACACGTGGGTGGGGCTCTTCGTCCCCTCCGGCGTGCCGGCCGACATCGCGCAGAAGCTGAACGACGCGGCGGTCAGGGCCGCGCAAAGCCCGGAAATCAGGGAACGCCTGGAATCGCTGTCGTTCGAGCCGATGGCGGCGCCGCTCAGGCAGACCGCCGACTACGTGCGCTCGGAGCTCGCCAAGTGGTCGAAGGTCGTGCGCGAAACGGGCGCCAAGCCCGACTGATCACTCGGCGCTGAGCAGGAAGTCGCGCACGATGCCGATCTGCCCGGCGTCGAGCAGCGTCGGCGCGTGGCCGACGCCGCGCACCTCGACGATCTTCGCCTTCGGCCCGCGGCGCGACATCTCCGTCGCCGTATCGCGCGACAGCAGGTCGGAGTGCTCCCCGCGCAGCACGAGCGTCGGGCAGCGCACCGCGTCGTAGAGCGGCCAAAGGTCGAGATCCTTGTCGGGCGGCGCGGCGCGATAGGCGTCGCCGATGCGCGGATCGTAGTGCGCTCGCCAGGTGCCGTCGGGCTGCGGCCTCACCCAGGTCTCGGCGAGGAAGCGCCACTGCGCGTCGGAATGCGGCCCGAATGGTGCGGATACCGTGCGCACGTGGCGCTCGGCTTCCTCGAGCGAAGCGAACGCCGGCGATCTGCCGACGTAGGTGCCGATGCGCGCCAGCGCCGCCTTGGCGAGCAGCGCGCCGGCGTCGTTGAGCACCAGCTTCTTCACCGGCGAGCCGGCCTGCGCGGCGAGCGCCATGCCGACCAGGCCGCCGAGCGAGGTGCCGAGCCAGTTCACCGACTCGACGTCGAGGCGCGCGATCAGCGTCACCATGTCGGCCACGTATTGCGGCACGCCGTAGAGCATCGGGTCGGCGAGGCGGTCGGACTCGCCGCGCCCGGCGAGATCCGGGCACACGACGCGAAACCGCCCGGCCACGGCGCGCGCCAGCTCGTCGAAGTCGCGTGCCGTGCGCGTCAGGCCGTGCACGCACACCAGCACGTCGCGGTTGCGCGGGTCGCCCCATTCCAGGTACGAGACGCGGTGCAGGCCGCGCTTGGAAGCGCACTGCACCGAGCGGCGGCGCGGCTCGGGGTTTACGCCCGGTTCAGCCACTGGGCCTCGAGGGTCGCGCGCACGATGCCGGCGTCCGCGTCCAGGGTCGAATAGGCCTCGCCGCGCCGGCGCAGCAGGGCCAGCTTCTCCGACTTGAGGTTGGCGCCGCGCACGGGATAGCCGTACTGCTTGTAGCGCGCGCGCTCGGCCGGCGCCTCCTCCTCGTCGTACCAGATCCATTCGTCGACCAGGCGGAAGGCCACTTCCTCCAGGTCCTCGCCGGCATCCTCGGGCGCGACCAGCGTGAGCGTCTTGTCGCGATAGCGGAAGAAGGTGTGGCGCTCGGCGCTCGCGGCGTAGCCGATCCACTCGTCGCCGCGCTGCTCGCAGACGAATGCCAGCACCAGCCTACCTTCCTCGCCCGCCGTCACCTCGACTCCCTCGACGGCGCGCTCGCCGCGCTGCTCTTCCGTGACGCGGCCGTTCTCGATCACGGCGCGGCCGCGCACGCCGTCATGGTCCCACTCCGCCTCGACGCGCAGCTCGGGGAACTGGCCCGAGGCCTCGGCGAGCGCCGGGAACGGCAGGCCTTTCTTCGGCGTGAAGCGGTACTCGAGGACGCCTTCGGTGTGATGCTCGGTGTAGTCCTCGGCTTCCGGGTCGCGCACCAGGAGCCAGCGGAACCGCTCGCGGAAGTCCGCGAGGCGACCGGCTCCTGTGATGCGCACGACCGCGGTGAACATCAAATCAGGGCTCGTACTTGAAGGACAGCGAGAGCCGCGCGCGGAACTGCGCGATCCTGCCATCATCGTCGATGCGCACGTCGAGCTTGGTCACCTCGGCTATGCGCAGATCGCGCAGCGTGCCGCCCGCGGTCTTCACCGCGTTGCGCGCCGCGTCCTCCCAGGAGTTCGGGCTGGTGCCGATGACTTCGGTGACGCGGTAAACCCCGCTGCCGCCTTTCTTTGCCATGGTTATGGCCTCCTCTGGACGAGGGAAGTCCCCTCGCCGGATGATTGTAGCCAATACCGTTGCCGGCGCTGCCGCTCGGTCTCGAGCGTCAAGGTGTCGCCCATGCGCAACGTGATCGCGCCGTCGAGATCGGTGCGCAGCACGCGCGTGCCGCGTGCGCGATAGCGCTCGAGCACCTCGGCGCTCGGATGGCCGAAGCGGCTGCGGTAGCCGACCGGCACGATGGCGACCGCCGGCGCTACGGCGGCGATGAATTCGCGCGACGACGAGGTGCGGCTGCCATGGTGCGGCACGAGCAGCACCTCGCTCCTTATGGGCATCTTCACCAGGTCCATCTCCGCGGCGCGCTCGATGTCGCCGGTGAGCAGCATCGAGCGCCCGCCGGCGGCGACGCGCAGCACGCAGCTGCGGTCGTTGCGCCGCGCCGCGGCGCGTCCCGCGGGCGGGTGCAGGAATTCGAAGCGCACGCCGTCCCATTCCCAGCGCTGCCCCTGCGCGCACGCATGCGCCGCCGGCGCCAGGCCGTTGATGGGATGCGCCGCGGCCAGCGACGAAGCGAGAGCGCCGACCTCGAACGTTTCCAGCACCGAAAGCGCCCCGCCCATGTGATCGGTGTCCTCGTGGCTGAGGACGACGAGGTCGAGCCGCGAGAGGCCTGCGCCGCGCAATGCCGGCACGACGACGCGCGCGCCGCTGTCGGACTCGGTGCCGTAGGCCGGCCCCGCGTCATAGAGCAGCGCGCGGCCCTGCGTGCGCACCAGCACCGCGAGGCCCTGGCCGACGTCGAAAGTGGTGATCCAGGCCTCGCCGGCGGCCGGCTGTGGCAGCGCCACGCAGAACGCCGGCGCCATCAGCGCCGCGCCGGACGCGCGCCACGGCACGCCTCGTGGCGCGAGCATCCACGCCGCGCCGCCGAGCGCGGCGACGACCGTCCAGAGCGGGGGCACATGCTGCTGCCACAGGGCGGCCGGCAGCGCGGCGCACCACTCCAGGAATTGCAGCAGCCCTTCGACGAGCACGGCACAGACGTCGAGGATCCCGTCGGCGGGAACCACGGCGGCGATCAGCGCGAGCGGCGTGATGATCACGGACACCAGCGGGATGGCAAACGCGTTGGCGAGCGGCCCGGCGACCGACAGCTGGCCGAAGAGCAGCAGCGCCGCGGGCGCGAGGCCGATGGTGATGGCCCACTGGATGCGTCCCCACTGGACCGCCTTGCGTCCCGCACCGGTCCATCCGGCGGCGGCGTAGAAGATGAGCAGCACGGCGCCGAAGGAGAGCCACAGCCCCGCCGAAAGCGGCGCCCACGGGTCCATCACCACGATCGGCGCGAGCGCGAGGGCGAGCGTGCGCCACGGCGACGAGACCCGTCCGAACCACAGCGCAGCCGCGACCACGGTCACCATCCAGAAGGTGCGTTGCGCCGGCACGCCGAATCCGGCCATCAGCGTGTAGCCGAGCGCCGCGGCGATCGCCGCCGCCGCGGCCGCCTTGCGCGCCGGCAGGCGCAGCACGAGCCACGGCACGCGCCGCCAGCCGCTCGCCACCAGCCACGCCGCGAGGCCGGAGACGAGCGTGACGTGCAGCCCGGAGATGCTCATCAGGTGCGTCACGCCCGTGCGGTTGAAGAGCTGCCATTCCTCGCGTGAGATCGCCCGCTGGTCGCCGACGGCGAGCGCGGCGAGGATGCCGGCCGCGGGCGTGGCGCCGAGCACCGCCGAAAAACGCTCGCGCACCGCCTCGCGCGCCCTTTCGATCCGGTCGAACGGGGAGCCCCGCAAGCCGAGGCGCCGCGGCTCCGGGCGGTTACGCACATAGCCGGTCGCGCCGATGCCGCGCTCGAGCAGCCAGGCCTCGTAGTCGAAGCCGTTGGGATTGACGAGCCCGTGCGGGCGGCGCAGGCGCACGGTGAACGCCCACCGCTCGCCGGGATGGACGCTCGCCGCGAGCGCCGCCGCGCCCTCTTCCTGCTGCGCGCTGCGGTACCAGCTGAGCAGGATCCTGCGCGGCACGCCGGCGCCGTCCTCGACATCGAGCTCGAAGCGCACGCCGCGCTCGCCGATCGCCGGCAGGCTCGAGACCACGCCGACCACGGCGATGTCGCGCCCCTCCAGCTCGTGCGGCAGCCATTCGGCCATGCGCCAGTGCGCGCACGCCGCGGCCCAGAAGAACCCGGCGACGCACGCCGCCACCGCCGCCATCGCGCGCCACCGCAGCGCCGGGAAAGCGAGCGGCACGAGTGCCAGTGCCCATATCAGCGGCGGCAGCTCCGGCTGGAGCTGCAGGAGCGCCGCGCCGGCGGCGAACGCGGCCGCGAGGAGGGTCATCTACAATGCAACGCGCCTTCTCCCCTCCCGGCCTACCTTGCCGCGCAAGTTCTTCCGCAAATATCTGCCGGACCCGGAGGTGATACTCGCCAGGCGCTGGGCGGCGCCCTTCCGGCCGTGGCTTGGCCATCCCAACCTGTGGAACCTCAACCGCCGCTCGGTGCCCGGTGCGGTGGCGATCGGCCTTTTCTGCGGCCTGGTGCCCGGCCCGCTGCAGATGATCAGCGCACTGCTGCTCGCCATCCCCCTGCGCTGCAACGTCCCGGTGGCGCTCGCCGTGACGTTCTATACGAATCCCCTGACCATCGTGCCCCTGTACCTCATCGCCTATGCCTATGGGCGCGCGATCCTCGGGCAGGGCGGACCGCAGCCGCACATCACGCCCTACGAGTGGGACTGGTCGCTCGCCGCCTTCTGGCAGTGGATGATGAGCCTCGGCAAGCCGCTCGGCATCGGCCTGCTGGCGCTGGCGGTCACGCTGGCCGTGCTCGGCTACTTCATCACCGAGCTGGCGTGGCGCATCCATGTAGTCGCGGCATGGCGGCGACGGCTGTCGCGCCGGCAACGACTTCCGTAGATGCCCGGCGATAGCGGTGCGGTGCTTGCTCGAGGCACGGCATGCGCGCCGTCGCGTACGCGGGTCTGTTCTTCGGCATCACCCTGGCCATGGCCCGGGTGGTGCTGGCGGGGCGGCTAGCGCCGCGGGCCGAGCACTCCATCGGTGAGCTCGAATATCCGTTCTGCACGTTCTGCGAGGCTGGCGTCGTGGGTGACGATGACAAACGCCGTGCCATGAGAGGCTGACAGCCGCAGCATCGCGTCGAACACCTCCTCGGCGGTGTGCGAGTCGAGGTTGCCCGTCGGCTCGTCCGCCAGCACGCAGGCCGGCTCGGTGACCAGCGCGCGCGCGAAGGCGCAGCGCTGGCGCTCGCCGCCGGAGAGCTCGCCCGGCTGATGCTCGGTGCGCGCGCCGAGCCCCACTTCCTCCAGCACCTTCTTCGCCCGGGCCAGCGCCTCGTCGCGCGCCAAGCGCCGCACGAAGAGCGGCATCGCCACGTTCTCCGCCGCGGTGAACTCCGGCAGCAGGTGGTGGAACTGGTAGACGAAGCCGAGCGTCTCGTTCCTCGTCCTGCAGCGCTCGGCCTCGCCCATCTCGCTGAAGGCGCGGCCGCGCACGAACACCTGGCCCGAGGTCGGCGTATCGAGGCCGCCGAGCATGTGCAGCAGCGTCGACTTGCCCGAGCCCGAGCGGCCCATGATGGCGACGCGCTCGCCGCCGTGGATGTCGAGGTCGACGCCGTGCAGCACCGGCACCGGCTGCGGCCCCTGGTAGGTCTTGCGCAGCGCGCGGCAGGCGACGACCGGTTCCTTTTCACTCATACCGCAGGGCCTCGGCGGGATTGAGCCGCGCCGCGCTCCAGCTCGGATAGAGCGTGGCGACGAAGGACAGCGCGAGCGCCATCAGGCTGATGACCAGCACGTCGGACGACTGCAGGTCGGACGGCAGGTCGGGGATGAGGTAGACCTGCTTGTCGAGGAACTTCAGGCCGAACACGCTCTCGATCGCCGGCACGATGACGTCGATGTTGAGCGCGGTGACGACGCCGAGCACCATGCCGACGGCGGTGCCGATCACGCCCATCAGCATGCCCTGCACGATGAAGATCTGCATCACCGAGCCCGGCGGGGCGCCGAGCGTGCGCAGGATGGCGATGTCGGCCTGCTTGTCCTTCACCGCCACCACCAGCGTCGAGACGATGTTGATCGTCGCCACCAGCACGATGAGCGTCAGGATGATGAACATCATGCGCTTCTCGATCTCCACGGCGCGGAAGAAGTTGGCGTGCAGGCGCGTCCAGTCGGTGGCGTAGGCGTCGCGCGGCAGGTCCTTGCCCAGGTCGCGCGAGACCTCGCGCGCCGCGAACATGTCGTCGAGCTTGAGGCGCACGCCGGTGACGTTGTCGCCGAGCTGGTAGAGGGTCTGCGCATCCTGCAGGTGCACCAGCGCGAGCGCCGCGTCGGCGTCCTGGATGCCGGCCTCGAAGATGCCGACCACCGTGAACTGCTTGAGCCGCGGGATGACGCCGGCGGGCGTGACCAGGCCCTGCGGCGCGACGAACGCCACCTTCTCGCCCGGCAGCACCTGCAGCGCGCGCGCCAGGTCCACGCCGAGGATCACGCCGAACTCGCCGGGCTTGAGCGCGTCGAGCGAGCCGAGCTTCATGTGCTTGCCGAGGTCGGCGACCTTCTCCTCCTGGTCGGGCAGGACGCCGCGCACCAGCGCGCCGCGCACCGCCTGTCCCGCCGAGAGCATCGCCTGCGCCTGGACGAAGGGCGCGGTGGCGCGCACGCGCTGGTGCTGCGCGGCCTGCTTCGCCAGGCCCTCCCAGTCGGCGAGCCGCCCGGAGAACGTGCTGAGCTGCACGTGCGAGGCGACGCCGAGGATGCGCTCGCGCACCTCCTTCTGGAAGCCGTTCATCACCGACAGCACCACGATCAGCGCCCACACGCCCACCGCGATGCCGATCATCGAAACCAGGGAATTGATGCTGATGAAGCGATTGCGCCGCCTCGCGCGCGTGTAGCGCAGGCCGACGAGGAGCTCGTATCGCATGAGCCGGCGAGAATACTACAATCGAGCGGGTGGACCTTCTGGCGCGGCTCATCCGCTCGCAGCGCATCGCGCACCTCGCCACGCTGCGCGGCGAAGCGCCGATGGCGTCGATGACGCTCTACCTGCCCGAGTCCGACTTTTCCGCGTTCTACGTGCACGTCAGCCGGCTCGCCTGGCACACGCAGGACATGTCGCGCGATCCGCGCGTGGCGCTGTCGATAGCCGAGACCGACGACGGCCGCGCCGACCCGTTCACGCTGATGCGCGTCTCGATCCGCGGCGAGGCCGTGCCGATGACCGACGGCCCCAAGGAGGCGTGGCTCGCGCGCTTCCCGGAGCAGGCGATCAACTTCGAGCTGGCGGATTTCTCGTTCTGGAAGATCACGCCGCGCGACGCGCGCTTCGTCGCCGGCTTCGGCCGCATCCACAACCTGTCGGCGGCGCAACTGAAGGAGGCGGCATGAAGGTCCACGGCGGCTGTCACTGCGGGCGCATCGCGTTCGAAGGCGAGCTCGACCCGGCCCGCGTCGGCGTATGCCATTGCACCGACTGCCAGTCGCTGTCGGGGTCGGCGTTCACGGTGTACGCGCAGGTGCAGCGCGAGGCGTTCCGCCTGCTGCGCGGCGAGCCGAAGGTCTACGTCAAGACCGCGGAGAGCGGCAACCGGCGCGCGCAGGCTTTCTGCGCGGATTGCGGCTCGCGGCTCTGGGCGGCGGCGGAAAAGGACACGCCGCTCTACAACCTGCGCGTCGGCACGCTGCGCGAGCGCGCCGAGCTGCGGCCGCAGGTCCAGCTCTGGTGCCGCTCGGCCATGCCCTGGCTCAGGGAGATCGACGCCGTGCCGAAGAAGATGCAGGGAGCGTGACCTTCGACACCAGCGCGAACCCGCTCGCCGCCACCAGCACCGCGGCGCTCGCAAGCGCGATCGGGATGCCGCGATCGCCAAGGTGCGCGACGACCAGCGGTCCCGTCACCTGCCCGAGGCCGAACCCGGCGGTCATCGCCGCCATCAGGGGCGGCGCGCCGGGACCGGCGATTTCCCTCGCCACCTGCAGGCCGGCCATGGTGATCACCACGAACGTGCTGCCGACGAGCACCGCCGCCGCGACGATCCCGGCGAGTCCGGGCACGACGAGCGGCGCGGCCACGCCCGCCGCCATGACGAAGGCCGAGATCGTCCATACGCGGCGCGCGCCGACGCGCGGCTGCCATCGAGCGACGAGGAGCGTCGAGGCCGCCGCCGTGGCGCCGAAGAGCGGCCAGGCCCAGCCGAAGACCGCCGGATCCGGCACGATGCTCTTCGCCATCGCCGGCACGAAGGTCGCGGGCACGATATAGGCGAAGCCGTAGGCGGTGTAGCAGAGCACGAGGCGGACCGCGGCGGGCGTCCATGCGAGCCGCGACGCATCTTCCGCGACCCGGGCTCCGCTCGCACCGCTGAACACGCGCCACACGCATGCCGCGATGACGAGCGCGGTAATGCCGAGGAGGATCCATCCCTGGGCCGAGGTGGCCTGCGCCTCGGCGAGCGCGAGGCACAGCAAGCCGGCGAGCGCCACGCCGCCGCCCACGCCGGCGAAGACCACGCCCATCAGGCGCGGCGGCAGGCGCGCGATGCACCAGGAAGACACGTAGACCAGCGACCACGCGCTCGCCACGCCGGCGACGAAGCGCAGCACCGCCCAGGCCGCCATGCCTTGCGCGAATCCCATCGCCAGCGTTGCCGCGGCCACGACCACCAGCGACGCGCGGATCACCAACGCTGCCGGCGCCGGGCGCGTGGCCCACATCGCGCCGACGAGATAGCCGAGGTAATTCGCGGCGGCCAGCGCCCCGCCCTGCGCGAGCGACACGCCGGCGTCGTCCTGCATCATCGGCAGGAGCGGCGTGAAGGCGAAGCGGCCGATGCCCTGGGCCAGCGCCAGGGCGGCGAGCCCGGCGAGGGCGAGGCGCAGGTGCGAGGCCATGGCCGAAGTGTAAGCTTGGCCCCGTTTCCGGAAACATGAATAATCCTGATGCAGACGTTCTCGGAAAGAGAATCATGGACCTCGTCGAGCTGAAGATCTTCAAGACCGTCGCCGAGCAGGGCGGCATCACCAAGGCCGCCGCGGCGCTGCACCGCGTGCAGTCCAACGTCACGACGCGCGTCAAGCAGCTCGAGGAGCGCCTGGGCGCCAAGCTCTTCCACCGGCACGGCCGCAAGCTCGTGCTGTCGTCCGAAGGGAAGGTGCTGCTCGCTTACGCCGATCGCCTCCTAAGTCTGTCCAGCGAAGCCCAAGCGGCGATCAAGGGCAACGCGCCGCACGGCGTCTTCCGCCTCGGCTCGCTCGAGAGCACGGC
>DASSPL010000147.1:0-6447 GCA_035699685.1 Burkholderiales bacterium
AAGCTCGCGCCCAAGGGCCGCAAGCTCATCGCGGCGCCGAAGGGCGCGCCCAAGGCCGACGAGAAGGCGGCGGCGAAAGGCGCGAAGACCCCGATCAAGACGAGCGCCAAGCAGGCGCTCGAGCTCCTGGAAGCCAAGGTCGCGCAGGTCAAGACCAAGGGCAAGCGCGGCCGCCGCGGCAAGGACGCCTGGGCCATCCCGGCGGAGATGCCGAAGGAAGACGCCGAGACCCGCCGCACGCGGCTCAAGAACCTGATCAAGCTCGGCAAGGAACGCGGCTTCCTGACCTATTCCGAGATCAACGACCACCTGCCGGACGACCTGGTCGACGCCGAGCAGATCGAAGCGATCATCTCGACCTTCGGCGACATGGGCATCCAGGTCTACGACCAGGCGCCCGACCAGGAGCAGCTGCTGATCGCCGCCGAGGGCACGCCGGTCGCGCAGCCCGACGAGGACGTCGAGGAGCAGGCCGAGGCCGCGCTGTCGACCGTCGATTCCGAATTCGGCCGCACCACCGATCCGGTGCGCATGTACATGCGCGAGATGGGCTCGGTGGAGCTGCTCACCCGCGAAGGCGAGATCGAGATCGCCAAGCGCATCGAGGAAGGCCTGCGCCACATGATCCTGGCGATCAGCGCCTGCCCCACCACCGTGCGCGAGATCCTCGATCTCGCCGACAAGGTGGAGAAGGACGAGATGCGCATCGACGAGGTGGTCGACGGGCTGATCGACCCCAACGCCAAGGACGACTTCAATCCCAAGAGGGCCGAAGCGGCGCCGGAGGACGAGGAAGCGCAGATCGAGGAAGAAGAAGGCGAGGAAGAGGACGAGGAGGCCGCCGAGGCCGCGCAGTCGGCCAGCCTGCTCAAGCTGAAGGGCGAGGCGCTGGAGAAGTTCGCCCGCATCCGCCGCCTCTACGAAAAGATGCTGAAGGCGCTCGAGAACAAGGGCTCCAAGGACAAGGACTACCTGCGCGTCCGCGACCAGATCTCGACCGAGCTGATGACCATCCGCTTCACCGCGCGCACCGTCGAGCGGCTCTCCGACAGCGTGCGCAGCCTGGTCGACGAGGTGCGCCGCCACGAGCGCGAGATCCACGACATCGCGGTCGACAAGGCGCAGATGCCGCGCCAGCACTTCATCAAGATCTTCGCCGGCACCGAGGGCTCGAAGCGCTGGCTGTCGACCGAGCTCGGCGCCGGCCAGCCGTGGACCGAGGCGCTGACGCGCGTCGAGCCGTCGATCCTCGAGCTCCTGTCCAAGATCCAGGGCGTGCAGCAGAAGATCGGCATCTCGATCAAGGATCTCAAGGAGATCAACAAGCAGATGTCGACCGGCGAGGCCAAGGCTCGCCGCGCCAAGCGCGAGATGACCGAGGCCAACCTGCGCCTGGTGATCTCGATCGCCAAGAAGTACACCAACCGCGGCCTGCAGTTCCTCGACCTGATCCAGGAAGGCAACATCGGCTTGATGAAGGCGGTGGACAAGTTCGAGTACCGCCGCGGCTACAAATTCTCCACCTACGCCACGTGGTGGATCCGCCAGGCCATCACGCGCTCGATCGCCGACCAGGCGCGCACCATCCGCATCCCGGTGCACATGATCGAGACGATCAACAAGATGAACCGCATCTCGCGCCAGATCCTGCAGGAGACCGGCCAGGAGCCCGATCCCGCGACGCTCGCGCAGAGGATGGAGATGCCCGAGGAGAAGATCCGCAAGATCCTGAAGATCTCGAAGGAGCCAATCTCGATGGAGACGCCCATCGGCGACGACGACGACTCGCACCTTGGCGATTTCATCGAGGACCAGTCGACCCTCGCGCCGTCGGACGCGGCGACGTTCGCCAGCCTGCGCGACGTCACCAAGGAGGTCCTGGATACCCTGACGCCGAGGGAAGCGAAAGTCTTGCGCATGCGCTTCGGCATCGAGATGTCGACCGACCACACGCTGGAAGAGGTCGGCAAGCAGTTCGACGTCACGCGCGAGCGCATACGCCAGATCGAGGCCAAGGCGCTGAGGAAGCTGCGGCACCCCTCACGCTCCGAGAGATTGAAGAGCTTCCTGGATCAGGAAGGATGAAAAGAGGGGCCGCGAAAGCGGCCCTTCTAGTTTGTGCTGCTTTTTATGCTACGGGCCGGTAGCTCAGCCGGTTAGAGCAGGGGACTCATAATCCCTTGGTCCTTGGTTCGAATCCAAGCCGGCCCACCCATTGCCCACAAACAGATAGCTCCATCGCGGCGGTTGGTTTAGATTCCCGGCGTGCCCAATGCTCTGAAGCGGATTCTCGTCGTCGACGACCAGCCCGACGCAGCGGCGAGCCTGGCGATGTTGCTTTCCATGCACGGCCACGATGCCAAGGCGGTCGAAGATTCCCGCCAGGCCATGCCGGTCGCGAAGCAGTTCCGGCCGAACGTCGCGGTGCTCGATCTGCGGATGCCGCACATCGATGGCCTGAAGCTCGCCCGCCTGTTCCGCGCCGATCCTGATCTGCAAGGCGTCGTGCTGATTGCCCTGACTGCCGATGCCGACCCGGTGATGCGCCAGCGGACCAAGGAGTGCGGCTTCGCGGTCCACCTGCTGAAGCCGGCCAGCGACAGCGAGCTTCAGCGCATCATCACCACCCTGTCCTAGAAGCGCTGCGAGGGCTTTCCTTCCTGCGCGCCGCCGGGTACCGAATGGCTGCCCGGCTGCGAGCCGGCCTTCGCCCAGCCTTTCCCTTCCATGCACGAGCGGATCTTGGAATCGGTGTAGCTGACGCCGACGAACACGCCGACCGCGCCGAACGCGCCGAATCCCGCGGCGATCGCCGGGTCCGGCTTCGCGATGTTGCGGCATTCCTCGAAGTCACGCGCCTCGTCAGCGGCCGTCATGTCGGGCTTGCTCCACTGCGTCGCCTGGCAGCCGGCCAGCAGCATCACCATCAGTACATAGCGCATCCCCACCTCCCGAGCAGGTCGATGGCCCAGTCTACTACTGGGCCATACACGGACGTCATCCCCGTTGGAACAGGTGAGGACTGCCGTGCTTCACGACCGAGCGGCTCGCGTACGCCTGCGTTGTCGCGGCATCCTGCTGCATCACGTAGCGCAGAACGTAGTCGAGCGTGTTCGGGCCGTAGTTCTTGGTGACATAGCCGTCCGCGCCGAGCGCAAGTCCCTTGACGATGTCCTGCCGCGTGTCGCGGGCGGTAAGCATGACGACCGGCAGGAACGCGAACGACGGGTGGCGCCTGAGCACCGACAGCACTTCCAAGCCATCCCCGTCCGGCATGTTGATGTCGAGGAACACCGCGTCCGGCACCGTTTTCTCGAGGAACCCGTAGCAAGCCCTGACGCCCTCGACGCTGCGCACGGGGTAGCCGGCAGCGTTGAGCCGACGCGCGGCGAGCGCGCGCTGATCCGGATCGTCCTCGACATGCAAGATGATGAGGTCTTGCGGGCGCGCAGTGCAGGAGGCGCGCCGCGCGATACGGTCCGTCGCGACGTAAACACCCAGGCGTGACAAGGACGCGTCCACGTACGACGCATCGCTTTCGTACGCCGCAAGGTCCTCCGGCTCGATCGGCGGCGGCGCGGCGGTGCGGGCGAGCTCGGCCAGCGATGGCTCGCGGGCGCCGACGCGCTCGATGAGCTCGATGGTTGCGAATTCAGCCAGCAGCCGCTCGACCTCCTCCGCGGACAGTCGCGCGAGGCGGCTGTGGATCACCTCGGGGTGGCCAGAGTATTCCACCAAGCCGAGGATGCGGCGGTAGTCGAGCGGCAAGGGCACCGAGCCGCGCATGCGCCAGATCGAATGCCCCGCCGGCGTCAGCCGGAAGCAGCGTCTCTCTTCGTACACGTTCCCTCCTCAGAGACGATGCCTGATCTACGAAAGGACGCTTATCCCGCAGTCCGGCATTTCTCTCGCGGGCCAACAGGGCTCCGGCTAACCGTGCGTAAGCGCACAGTCCGGGAGCGGCGTCTGACACAATATGACCGGCCAGAGGGAGGAGGCTGCATGCGAAACATCGTCGTCGTTTGCCTGCTGACGCTCGTGACCGGCGCGGCCGCACAGGGTTATCCGGCCAAGCCGATCCGGCTGGTGATCGGCTACGCGCCGGGCGGCTCGGCGGAGGCCGGCGCCCGCCCGCTCGCCCGCGTGCTCGAGCCGCTGCTCGGCCAGCCGCTGGTTTTCGAATACCGGCCGGGCAACGCGGGCGGCGTGGCGATGGAGGCGATGAAGAGCGCGCCGGCGGACGGCTACACGCTCTACTACTTCGACAGCGGCCCGCTGACGATCGCGCCGCATCTCAACAAGGTCGGGTACGACCCGCTCGGCTCGTTCACGCACCTCGGCCATGTGTGCGGCAGCGGCAGCCTGCTCGTCGTTCATCCGTCGACGCCTTTCCACAGCGTCGCCGACGTCGTCACGCGCTCGAAGCGCGAGCCGGACAAATGGAGCTACGGCACGTCGGGCGTCGGCGGACCGCATCATCTGTCCGGCGAATACTTCAAGAGCGTGACCGGCGCGCAGCTCCTGCACGTGCCCTACAAGGGCGGCGGCCCGGCGATGACCGACCTGATGGGCGGGCAGGTGCCGATGCTCTTCTCCTCGCTCGGCCCGTCGGTGGGCGCCGTGAAGGCGGGAAAGATCCGCGCGCTCGCCGTGACGTCGTTGAAGCGCTCGGGCGCCTTCCCCGATGTGCCGACGATGGACGAAGTGGGCCTGAAAGGCTTCGACTCGACCGCCTGGTACGGCCTGCTGGGCCCGGCCGGACTGCCGCAGGAAGTGGTGGCGAGGCTCGCGCGCGCGATGCAGGGCGCCGGCCAGGACAAGACGCTGCATGCGCAACTCAACGCCACGGGATGCGACGCCGAGTTCCTGACGCCACCGCAGACCGTCGAGAAGATTCGCGCCGACTTCGCGAAGTGGGGCCGAGTGGTAAAGGACGCGGGCATCAAGGTCGACTAGTGGCTGTCGGGATCGTCCCGACGCGCAACGCACATTTCGGTGCCGGACGGTAGGGCCAAAAGTATGTAGCCACATCGCTACACGGCACGGTTGCTCAAGAGACCAACCGTCCTCGCATGCGCATGGATAATGTCGGGTCACTCCCGACATGGCCATGCAAGGAAACTCCGGAAACCTGCTGCTCGACGCGCTGCCGCCTGCAGTGCGCCGGCCCTGCTTGGAGGCGGGCGAAGCAGTCGAGATGCGCGTCGGCGAGCAGATCGTCACGCAGGGCGAGCGCACCCACTACGCCTTTTTCCCCGCGAGTGCGGTTTGCTCGCTCACGATGGGCCTGCGCTCGGGCGACAAGGCCGAATGCGCGAGCGTCGGCGCCGAGGGCGTGATCGGCGTCTCGCTGCTCGCCGGCGCGTCGCGCAGCCCGTTCTCGGCGATCGTGCAGGTTGCGGGCGCCGGCTACCGCGTACCGCTGCCGAGGATCGGCGAGCTCCTGCAGGACAGCGCGCCATTCCGCGACGCCGTGTTCGTCTATTCCGGCTACGCGCTCAATGTCGTGGGCCGCTCGGTGGCCTGCAACTCCTATCACTCGATCGCCGAGCGTCTCGCGCGCTGGCTGCTGATGACGCAGGACCGCACCGAGCGCGAGGAGCTTGCGCTCACGCACGACCTGCTTTCGCAGATGCTCGCCGCCACCCGCCCGCGCGTCAGCCTCGCGGCCGGCAAGCTGCGCACGCTGCGCACCATCGACTACCAGCGCGGCGTGATCCGCATTCTCGACCGCAAGCGGCTCGAGCAGGTGGCCTGCGAGTGCTACGACGCGACGCGCCGCTACATGCAGATGCTGCCGTGGATCGCCAGGTAAACGCGCACGCCTTGCACGTCGATTGCGCGCGGCGCGATGGGCGGGGCAGGGTGACGCACGTCGGCGGGCCGGCGCCCGGCGGCAAACGCTGGATGCTGGAGCTCGGCGCGGTGATCGATTCGCTGCAGCACGGCGCCGGTCGCTTCTACGTAAGCCGCGGCTCGCAGCAGATCGGCCTGAGCGTCCAGCGAGGCGAGCTGGTCGCCATGACCGGCGACGACTGGAGCGTGGACAGCCTTCCTGCCTGCGTCGACTAGGCGGGCTTGCGCGCGGCCCTGCGGTCCAGGAGGCGCCCGAAGTTCTCGAGCGACGTGAGATGCATGTAGATGCGCGGCATGATGCCCTTGCGCATCAGGTTCTTCAGCTGCGCGGCGTTGAGGTTCTCCAGGTTCTTCTCCACCACGCGGAACATGCCGGTCATCTGCATCGGCTTCGCGCCGTCGCGGAAGCTGGCCTGCATGCTGAACGGCTCGAACAGGGCGTAGTCGGCGAGGATCGAGCACATCTCGCGGCTGCGCTCGAGGTCCGCCTCGTATTCGCCGAGCAGCCGCTCGAGGTCCTTCCACCTCGCGCTCGGCTGGCCGTTGGCGTCGAACATCGGCTCGCCGCCGTCGTCGATGTAGGTCTTCTCG
>DASSPL010000148.1:0-3459 GCA_035699685.1 Burkholderiales bacterium
CGCCATCGCCACCTGCTCCGCCTGTGGATGGCCCCGCGCGAGGCGCGTCCGCTGCCCGAGGTCTTCGCGCCGCGCTACGGCAGCGTCGTCCCGGGTGCGCGCGGCGGCATCGAGGTGAAGGGAACGGTGCCCAAAGTGCCGCTGGAAGCCGAATGATCGATGGCGTAATGCAGATCCTCTCCCGCCGCCCCCCTGTTAAGGGGGGAAGCGAACGCAGTGAGCGGGGGGTTCGCTTTAAGAAAACCAAACCCCCCGCTCGCCTTCGGCTCACGGCCCCCTTGTCAGGGGGCCGGCAACAATGACCGGCTGGGAAAAGCAAACCCTCGGACAGGTCCTCGAGCGCCAGGCGCGAGAGCGCGCCAAGGAAGAGGCACTGGTCACGCCCAAGCGCCGCGTCACTTACGAGGACCTGTTCCTGCGCGCGCGGAGCGCGGCGGCGACGCTGCACTCGCTCGGCATCCAGCGCGGCGACCACGTCGGCATCCTGATGGGCAACGACGAGAAGTGGCTGGCGCTCTTCTACGGCGCGGCGCTGCTCGGCGCCGTGACCGTGCCGGTGAACACGCGCTTCAAGGCCGCCGAGATCGACTTCTGCCTGAAGCAGGCCGATTGCAAGGCGTTGTTCTACGTGCCGCGCTTCCTCAACATCGATTTCCGCGCCATGGTGAAGGAGACCGGCTTCGCGCGCGCTTTCGACATCACCAAGGCGCTGCCGGAATGGTCGATGGGCGACACGCGCACCGTCGACCCGGGCGACACGCTCCTCATCCAGTTCACCTCGGGCACGACCGCGTATCCGAAGGGCGCGATGCTGACGCACGACAACATGCTGCGCGACGCGTGGGCCGCCGGCACGCGCCTCGGCATCCGGCCGGAGGACCGCTACTTCAACTGCCGCCCGTTCTTCCATGTCGGCGGCTCGACGCTCTCGGCGCTCATGGCGCTCGTTGCCGGCGCAACCCTCGTCACGCTTCCGACCTTCGAGGCCGGCGCGGCGCTCGAGATGATGGAGCGCGAGCGCTGCACGCTCCTCTCCGGCAACGACACGATCTTCCAGATGCTGATGGGGCACGAAGACTTCCCGAAGAGGAAGCTCAGCCTCCGCGGCGGCTGGGCGGCGGCCGGGCCGCAGACCATGCGCCGGATCATCGACGTGCTCGGCGCAAAGGAGATCTGCGCCGCCTACGGCCTGTCGGAGGCCTCGCCCAACGTGGTGATGAGCGACTGGCGCGACCCCGAGGAGCTGCGCGTCAACGGCCTCGCCAGCCCGCACGAGGGCGTCGAGGTGCGCATCGTCGAGGGCGAGATCCAGGTGCGCGGCTGGAACGTGATGCAGGGCTACTGCAACAACCCGGAAGCCAACGCGAAAGTGTTCACCGAGGACGGGTGGCTTCGCACGGGTGACCTCGGCGAGCTCACCCCCGACGGACGCCTGCGGATGGTCGGCCGGCTGAAGGACGTGTTCCGCGTCGGCGGCGAGAATGTCGCGCCGGCCGAGGTGGAGGAGATTTTGCTCGCTCACCCCGCGATCGAGACCGCCCAGGTGGTCGGCGTGCCCGACAAGCGCCTGGGCGAGGTGCCGGCCGCGTACGTGACGCTCAAGGCCGGGCAGTCGGCGACCGAGGGCGAAATCCTGGAGTGGGTGAAGCCGCGCTGCGCCAACTTCCGCGTGCCGCGCTACCTGCGCATCGTGGAGGATTTCGAAACAATCGGCATGACGGCGAGCGGCAAGGTGCAA
The DNA here is from genome assembly GCA_035699685.1 of Burkholderiales bacterium. GTDB lineage: Bacteria > Pseudomonadota > Gammaproteobacteria > Burkholderiales > SG8-39 > SCGC-AG-212-J23. The sequence continues at coordinate 1,739 of DASSPL010000148.1, forward strand.
AAGACCCGGCTGCGCGAGCACGCGGTGCGAGAATTCGGCCTCTGATTCGCGCCAGGAGAAGTCCATGAGGTTCGTCGCCGCTTTGCTGCTCGCGCTTTCGCTCAGCGCCGCACACGCCCAGTATCCCAACCGCCCGATCACCATGGTGGTGCCGTTCCCGCCGGGCGGCATCGCCGACCTCACCGGACGGCCGTTCGCGGCGGTGATGGCGCGTCTGCTGGGCCAGCCGGTCGTGGTCGAGAACAAGACGGGCGCCGGCGGTGCGGTGGGCCACGCCTATGCGGCGCGGGCGAAGCCGGACGGCTACACCGTGATGATGGCGCTGTCGTCCATCGTCGCCATCCCGGTCGCCGACGAGGTGAACGGCCGCCAGCCCACCTACCAGATGTCCGATTTCACGCCGATCGCGCTCGTCTCGGCGGACCCGACCGTGCTGATGGTACCGGCCGACGCGAAGTGGAAGACGCTGAAGGATCTGGTCGAGGACGCGAAAGCCAACCCGGGCAAGATCAGCTACAGCTCGTCCGGCGTCTACGGCACGACGCATACCGCAACCGAGATGTTCGCGCAGGCGGCCGGCATCCAGCTCCTGCACGTGCCGTACGGCGGCGGCGGGCCGTCGATGAAGGCCGCGCTCGCCAACGAGGTGATGTTCACGGTGCAGTCGCCCGGCGTCGCAAACCCGCACGTGCGCAGTGGCAAGTTCCGCCTGCTCGGCTCGTGGGGCGCCAAGCGCATCGCGAGCCTGCCCGACCTGCCGACGATGAAGGAGCAGGGCTACGACGCCGAGTTCTATATCTGGTGCGCGCTCTTCACGCCGGCCGGTGTGCCGCAGGAGGTCACGGCCCGCCTGCGCCAGGTCGCGCGCCAGGTCGTACAGGAGCCGGAATTCCGGCGCACGATGGAAGGCATGAACACGCCGATCGATTTCCGCGAAGGAGCGGACTTCCAGGCGTTCCTGGACGCCGACGGCAAGCGCCTCGCGCAAACGATCCGCAAGATGGGGAAAACGCAATGAAGCTCTGTACGTTCATCGACGACGGCCGCGAGAAACCCGGCTTCATCGTCGGCAGTGATGTGATCGACGCGCCGTTCGCCGACATGAAGGCGCTGATCCAGGCGGGTTCCAAGAACCTGAAAATTCCCTCCGGGCCGAAGCGGCCCCTGGCCTCGGTGAAGCTCGCGCCGCCGATCCGGCCGGCGACCATGCTCTGCAGCGGCAGCAACTACCGCGACCACAACAAGGAAAAGGCCAACACCCCGATCTCCGGCAAGGAGCCGGAATTCTTCGTCAAGACCGCCGACTGCGTCATCGGCCACGAGCAGGCGATCATCTACGACGAGAAGCTGACGAAGAAGCTCGACGCCGAGACCGAGCTCGCCGTGGTGATCGGCAAGCCCGGCCGCCACATCCCGGTGGAGCGCGCGCTGGAGCACGTGTTCGGCTACACCATCGTCAACGACGTCACGGCGCGCGACCGGCAGGTGCGCAGGAACGAGCAGGGCTTCACCTGGTACGAGCTCGGCCGCAGCAAGTGCTTCGAGACCTCGGGGCCGACCGGCCCGTGGATCGTCACCGCCGACGAGATCCCGGACCCGCAGAAGCTGCGCCTGCGCACGCGCATCAACGGCGAGCTTCGGCAGTCGTCCTCCACGGCGAACATGATCTGGTCGTGCGCACATCTGATCCATTTCTTTTCCGCCAACATGACGCTGCAGCC
>DASSPL010000149.1:0-5501 GCA_035699685.1 Burkholderiales bacterium
GGCATGCAGCCAGCAGGCGGCCAGCGAGTGGCCGCCCGTCGGGAGGAGGTCGGGGCGCTCGACGACGCAGCGGTCGAAGCGGCGCGGGCAGCGCGGGTTGAAGGGGCAGCCGGGCGGGATGGCGTTCAGGCGCGGCATCGAGCCCTCGATCTGCACCAGCCGTTGGCGCTCGGTGCTGATGCGCGGGATCGAGCCCATCAGGCCGATGGTGTAGGGGTGCTTCGGCGCGTGGATCACGTCCTGCACCGCGCCGATCTCGACGATGCGGCCGGCGTACATCACCGCCACGCGCTGCGCGGTCTCGGCGATGACGCCCATGTCGTGCGTGATGAGCATCACCGAGGTGCCGTGGTCGCGGGCGACGCGCTTCAGCAGCGCGATGATCTGCGCCTGGATCGAGACGTCGAGCGCGGTGGTCGGCTCGTCGGCGATGATCAGCTTCGGCTCGGCGGCGAGCGCGAGGGCGATGACCACGCGCTGGCGCATGCCGCCCGAGAACTGGTGCGGGTAGGCGTTGTAGCGCGCCTCGGGCGCCGGGATGCCGACTTCCTTGAGGAGCGAGATCGCGCGCGCCCGGGCCTGGGCGGCATTCATCGGCAGGTGCGTGAGGATCGTCTCCTCGAGCTGCCGGCCGATGGTGTAGAGCGGATTGAGCGAGGTCAGCGGGTCCTGGAAGATGACGCCGATCCGGCGGCCGCGGATCTTGCGCATCTCGTCGTGGGGAAGGTTGTCGATGCGCCGGCCTTCCAGGTGGACCTCTCCCGCGGCGACCCTGCCGGGCGGCTCGAGCAGCCGGATCACCGCGAGGCCGGTGATCGACTTGCCGGCGCCCGACTCGCCCACCACGCCGAGCACCTCGCCGGGGGCGATGGAGAAGCTGATCGAGTCGACGGCGGTGAGGACGCCGCGCCGCGTCGGGAACTGCACAGTGAGACCCCGCACTGCCAGTGTCACATCACACCTTCATCGCAGCTTGGGGTTCAGCGCGTCGCGCAGCCAGTCGCCGAGCAGGTTGACCGACAGCACCAGCACCACGAGCGCCGCGCCGGGGAACACCGTGATCCACCACTCGCCGGAGTAGAGGAACTCGTTGCCGATGCGGATCAGCGTGCCGAGCGAGGGGCGCGTCGCCGGCACGCCGACGCCGAGGAACGAGAGCGTCGCCTCGGTGATGATCGCCGTGGCGATGTGGATGGTGGCGATCACCAGCACCGGGCCGAGGACGTTGGGCAGCACGTGGCGCAGCAGGATGGCGAGCGGCCGGCGGCCGATGACGCGCGCCGCCTGCACGTACTCCTTCTGCCGCTCGACCATGGTCGAGCCGCGCACGGTGCGCGCGTACTGCACCCAGCCGGCGAAGCCGATCGACAGCACCAGCACCGGGATGGCGAGCTCGTCGTGGCGCTCGCCCGACAGCGCGACGCGAGCCGCGCCGTCGATGAGCAGCGCGATCAGGATCGCCGGGAAGGAGAGCTGCACGTCGGCGACGCGCATGATGAGCGCATCCACCCGGCCGCCGAAGTAGCCGGCGACGAGGCCGAGCGACACGCCGAGGAACAGCGCGAACACCACCGAGGCGATGCCCACGCCGAGCGAGATGCGCGCGCCGTAGAGGATGGTCGAGAGGATGTCGCGGCCCTGGTTGTCGGTGCCCAGCGGGTAGCGGGCCGTGCCGCGCTCATCCCAGGCCGGCGGCAGGAACGCGTCGTTGAGGTTCAGGCCCCCCATGTCGAAGGGGTCCTGCGGCGAGATCCAGGGGGCGAGCAGCGCGCCGCCCACGCATAGAAGCGTGAGCAGCGCGGCGACGACCGTTACCGGCGAGCGCCGGAAACTCCAGGCGAGGTCGTGCTGCCAGACCTTCTGGAGGATCACTTCACCGTCGCGAAGCGTGCTTGCGGGCGATCATCCAGGCTGTAGGTGATGCTGACGTTCGGCTTCATCGCCCACGGCCGCATCTGGTGGTGCAGCGGCACGTAGTAGTGCTGGTCGCGCGTCGTCTCGAGCGCCTCCTTCAGCAGCGCGTCGCGGCCCTTGGGGTCCATGGCGATCTTCATCGCGTCGATCGTCGTGTCGAGCTTCGGGTCGCTGATGCGGCCGATGTTGAAGCTGCCGTCGGCGCCGGTGGTCTTGGTGCGCACCAGCGACTGCAGCGTGTAGAGGCCGTCGAACGTGGCCACGCCCCAGCCGAGCATGTAGGCGCTCGTGTCGTGCTTGAGGAGCTTGGGGATGTAGGTGGAGAAGGGCATCGCGTTGAGGCGCACCTTGAGGCCGGCGCGCGCCCACATCGACACCAGCGCCTGGCAGATCTTCTCGTCGTTGACGTAGCGGCCGTTCGGGCAGTCGAGCGTGAACTCGAAGCCGTCCGGGTAGCCCGCCTCGGCGAGCAGCTTCTTCGCGCCGTTGGGATCGAACTTCGGCACGATGTCGATCTGCTTCGTGTGGCCGTGCACGCCGGGGGCGATCATGATGCCGGCCGGGATCGACAGGCCGCGCATCGTCACGCGGCGGATCGCCTCGCGGTCGACCGCCATGTTGAGCGCGCGGCGCACGCGCACGTCCTTGAACGGGTTCTTGCCCTTGACGCTCGAGTACTGCAGCTCGTTGTTGTGCTGGTCGAGGCCGATGAAGATGGTGCGCACCTCGTGGCCGTCGAGGATCTTCAGCTTCGGCTCCTTGCGCAGGCGCTCGACGTCCTGCGTCGGCAGGTCGGTGACCAGGTCGACCTCGCCCGAGAGCAGCGCCGACACGCGCGTGGCGTCGGAGCGGATCGGGGTGTAGATGACGTCGGTGATGTTGCTCTGGTGCTTGTCCCACCAGTCCTTGTTGATGGCGAAGACCACGCGCTTGTCGGGCTCCCAGCTCTTGATGATGTAGGGGCCGGTGCCGTTGGTGTTGCGCGAGGCGAAGGTCTCCTCCTTCGCCTTGTAGTCCTGGATGTTCTGCGAGCGGTTCTTCTCCGACCACGACTTGCTCATGATGCGGAAGTCGACGATCAGGCGCAGCAGCACGGGGTTGGGCCCCGACATGATGAAGTCGACGGTGTGGTCGTCGACCTTCTTCACCTCGGCGACGCCGCTGACGTAGATCTGGTTGGTGCCCTGCGGCTGCTTGATGCGGCCGAAGGAGAACACCACGTCGTCGGCGGTGAACGGCGAGCCGTCGTGGAACTTGACGCCCTTCCTCAGGTTGAAGCGCCAGTGCGTCTCCGACAGCTGCTTCCAGCCGGTCGCCAGCGCCGGCTCGATCTTCTGGTCGCGGCTGTAGCGCACCAGGCCTTCGTACGTGTACTGGATGATGGCGTGCGTCGTGGCGTGGTTCTGCGAATGCGGGTCGAGCGTCAGGATGTCGTTCTGCGCCGCCCATCGCAGCGTGACCGCCTGCGCCGCCAGCGCCGTGGACAGCAGTAGTGCACCAAGAATCGTCCGGATCATCTTTCCTCCCCTGTTGACTCGTCGTCCCCGCGAAGGCGGGGACCCCTGTTGCGGGTCTTTGCGTTCACGAAGGTTCTCCTAAAAAAAGTCCAAAAAATGGGTCCCCGCCTTCGCGGGGACGACAGCCCATCCCGTTGCGTGTCCTATTTGTGCAGCGGTAAAGCCTCTTCGACCAGGGCGGCGAGGTAGCCCGCGCCGAGCGGGATCACCTCGTCGTTGAAATCGTAGTTCGGATTGTGCAGCAGGCACCCGCCGGCGGCGCCCCCCTGGCCGAGGAACACGTAGGCGCCGGGCCGGGCCTGCAGCATGTAGGAGAAGTCCTCGCCGCCCATCGTCGCCTCGTGCTCGGTGATGACGTTGGCTTCGCCGAACAGGCGCTTGCCGACCTGGGCGGCGAACTGCGCCTCGCGCGGGCTGTTGATGGTCGCGGGGTAGCCGCGCACGTAGCCGACCTCGGCCGTGCAGCCGAGCGCCTCGGCGGTCCGGGTGGCGATCTCCTTCAGCCGCCGCTCGGCGAGGTCGCGCGTCTCCGGCTGGAAGCTGCGCACCGTGCCGACCAGCTTGACCTGGTCGGGAATGACGTTGAACACGCCGACCTGGCTGGTGGCCATGGAGCAGATGCTGACGACGACCGCGTCGAGCGGGTTGACGTTGCGGCTGGCGATGGTCTGCAGCGCGGTGATGATGTGCGCCGCGGCGACCACCGGATCGACCGCGTACTGCGGCATCGCGCCGTGGCCGCCCTTGCCGCGCACCGTGATGGTGACCTCGTCCGTCGCGGCCATCACCGCGCCGGCGCGCACCGCCATCTTGCCCGGCGGCAGTCCGGGCCAGTTGTGCAGGGCGTACACCTCGTTGGCGGGGAAGCGCTCGAACAGGCCTTCCTTCACCATCACCTGCCCGCCGCCGCCGCCTTCCTCGGCGGGCTGGAACACGACATAGGCGGTGCCGGCGAAGTTGCGCGTCTCCGCCAGGTAGCGCGCGGCGCCGAGCAGCATGGTGGTGTGCCCGTCGTGGCCGCAGGCATGCATGCGGCCCTCGTTCCGCGACTTGTGCGCGAAGGTGTTGCGCTCGTGCATCGGCAGGCAGTCCATGTCGGCGCGCAGCGCGATGCCCTTGCCCTTGCCTTTGCCGGCGATGACGCCCACGACGCCGGTCCTCGCCAGCCCCCGGTGCACCTCGACGCCCCACGACGAGAGCTTCTCGGCGACGATGCCCGCGGTGCGGTTCTCCTCGAACGACAGCTCGGGATGCGCGTGCAGGTCGCGGCGCACCTCGCGCAGCTCGGCGTGGTAGGCGCGGATCTTGTCGATGGGAGTCATGGTCCTGGTTTTTCTGCCGCCCCCCTGACAAGGGGGGAAGCGAACGCAGTGAGCGGGGGGTTTGGGTTTTCGAAAACCAACCCCCCGTTCGCTTCGCTCACGCCCCCCTTGACAGGGGGGCGGCGAAGGCAAAGGCACGGCTTGCTCATGCGGTCTGCACTCTCAATCTCGGGTCGACCGCATAGTAGAGGAGATCGACCGCCAGGTTGATGATCACGAAGAACAGGCCGATCAGGCAGAGGTAGGCCGCCATCACCGGCACGTCGGCGAAGGTCACCGCCTGGATGAAGAGCAGGCCCATGCCGGGCCATTGGAACACCGTCTCGGTGATGATGGCGAAGGCGATGATCGCCCCGAGCTGCAGGCCGGTGATGGTGATCACCGGCACGAGCGTGTTCTTCAGCGCATGGCCGAAGTGCACCGCCCGGTCGGTCAGGCCGCGGGCGCGCGCGAAGCGGATGTAGTCGGTGCGCAGCACCTCCATCATCTCGGAGCGCACCAGGCGCTGGATCAGCGTCATCTGGAACAGGCCCAGCGTGATCGAGGGCAGGATCAGCGCCTTGAGCCCCGAGGCGGTCAGGAAGCCGGTGCTCCACCAGCCGAGCGCCACCGTATCGCCGCGGCCGAAGGAGGGCAGCCAGCCGAGCTGCACCGAGAACACCAGGATCAGCAGGATGCCGATGAGGAAGGTCGGCAGCGACACGCCGACCAGCGAGATCGCGAGCAGCGCCTGCGACAGCCACGACTT
>DASSPL010000150.1:0-2783 GCA_035699685.1 Burkholderiales bacterium
CGCCGTAGATGTAGAACTGCGGCGCGCGCTCGACGTGCACCGTGTCGCCGCCCTGCAGCTCGAAGCTCTTGTCGAGCGTGGCGACCTTGATCGGCTTGCCGTCGCGGATCACGGTCACCTGGTCGGAGCCGCCCGCGGCGACGCCGCCCGCGGCCGCGATCAGCTCGGGCATCTTCATGCTCGCCGACTCGAACGGGTAGCGGCCCGGCCGCACGACGAGGCCCAGCACGTTGACCTGCCGGCTCCTCACCGTGGTGAGCGCGACGCGCACCTTCGGGTTCTTGAGATACTGCCCGTCCTTCAGCGACTTCTCGATCGCCGCGGCGGCCTCGTGCGTGGTCATGCCCTGCACCTTCACCGCGCCGGCGAGCGGCATGGTGATCGACCCGGCGTCGGTCACGCGCGTGTCGGTCGTCAGGTCGGGCTGCTGGAACACGGTGATGTTGACCGTGTCGCCGGGCCCGAGCTTGTCGGGGCTCTGCGCAAGGCCGGGCAGCGCCAGCGCAGCAAGTACAACAACCATCAGTATGCGAATCATCGTCACCTCGTCGTCCTAAAGTGGGAATTACCTTTTCAATTGCGCTACGTATTCGATCCGTGCGCCCTCTCGAAGCCGCTTCACCTCCGCCTCGGCGAACTCCAGCCGCCGGCGTCCGGCGAGAAACTGCTCGATCAGCGCATTCGCCTGCTCGGCGCCGAGCGGCGCCTCCTCGGCATGGATGAGCTGGATCACCGATGCGCCCAGCGGAGTGGCGAACACGGCGATCTCGCCCGCCTTCATGCGCTTCATCTGCGGCAGGAAGGCGAGCGGCAGCTGCTCGGCCGGCTGGGTGTAGGCGGTGGCGCTGAAGCGGGCGTTGCGCGCGCGCAGCCACGCCGCCACGTCGTCCAGCTCCTTGGCGCGCGCGCTCTCCGCGCGCAGCACGTCGATCATCTCGGCCGGCGCCGACACCGCCAGCTCGCGCAGCCGGTAGATGCGCCGCTCGGCGAAGAGGGCCGGGTTCTCGTTGTAGAAGGCGCGCACTTCCTCGCGCGTCGGCTTCGCCAGCTTGGCCGAGGCGCGCTCGAGGTACGCCTGCGCCAGCACCTGGCGGCGCGCCGCGTCGATCGCGCTGGCGACCGCCGGATCGGTCTCGAGGCCGGCGGCGAGGGCCTTCTGCACCAGCAGCTCGCGCTCGATAACCTTCTCCAGCGCCTGGCTCGCGTTCGCCGCCGCGGGGCCCTGGCCGATGAAGATCTCGACGCCGTTGACGCGCACCAGCGGCTGCGCGGCGCGGTCGGCGGTGGCACGCTCGCAGCCCGCGAGGGCGACCAGCAGCAGGAAGGCGAGGGCTTTCATCAGTAGGGCCGCGTCAGGCGGCGGTGCGCGACCCAGGCGGCCGCGGCGAGCCCGGCGAGGACCAGCCACCAGCGCTCGGGGCCGGGCACCGGCTTGATCGTGAAGCGCACGTCGGCGGCAGGGGCGGCCTGCACGGTGGCGACGCGCACCTGAGGCTCCATCGGCAGGGCCTGCGGCGCGGTTCCGCCGACGGTCATCCGGTAGATGTCCGCAAACGAATACATCGCCGAAGGAGTGTCTTCGGCATGCGTCGCGGCGGCGAAGCCGGCGGCGACGCAAATGAGCAACAGGCGGCAAACGATCTTCATTGCGGGTCTGGGCATCCTATGGGGGGTCTGTTACGGCCCTGCCCCGTCGCCGGAGCCCGCCGATGCACCGTACGGACTAGTCTGTAAAAACTGCCACAAAAAAAATCGGGGCCCGAAGGCCCCGATGTTCTGCCGCAGTAGCCGAAAGACTACGGATTGAGGATGCGCAGCTCCAGCGCCTTGCCGATCGCCTGGGTGCGGTTCACGACGTTCAGCTTGCGCAGGATCTTCTGCACGTGGTTCTTCACCGTCAGCGGGCTGATCTTGAGGATCGCGCCGATCTCGAAGTTCGACTTGCCGAGGTAGATCCACTTGAGGATGTCGAGCTCGCGCACCGTGAGGACGCTGCCGCCGGAGGCCTTGTCGCCGCTCGCCTCGCGCTTGGTGAGCTGGGTGCGCACCCACGCCGCGTGCAGCGACGGGGCGAGCAGCTGCACCAGGTAGGACTGGCGCTGGCTCGCGCTGCCCGGCCGGCAGGCGAAGGTGAAGAGACTGATGGCGCGGCCCTCGGCGTCATGGATGCCGTGCACGAGGAGCTGCGTGGCGCCGAGGCGCTCCAGCTCGCGCTGGAAGCCGCCGGAGCCGATGGTGTTCTGCGCGGAGAGATCCAGGATCACCGGCTGGTAGCGGCGCTCTTCCCAGGCCTTGAGCAGCGCCGGCGCGACGCCGGTGTCGCGCAGGAACATGTCGCTGAAGAGGTTCGGCTCGGGCGTGGTCATCGAGAAGCCGTCGGCGCGGAACGCGGGCGGCTTGCCGAGGCACAGCGTGCAGATCAGCAGCTCGTGCCGGATCAGGCTCTGCAGCAGGCCCTGCGTCCAGCTGAAGAAGTGGGCGCGTGCATGCACGCGGAGCGAAGCGTCCAGGTTGAGGACGATCGACTCGATCTGCAGGAAGTCGGTCGCCGCCGAGCGCGCGTCGGTGGATGTCTTGGCCTCCGCACTGCCCGGCAGAATGGGCGCCTGTGCGGTGTCGGCCGAGGAGTGGACGGAAGTGAGAGCAGTTGTCATGGCGTGGCACTTTAGAGTGGAAATAAAGACATAGTTCGAACGGCGGGGGGCCTAAACGCTAGTCCGCTGAGGCTACGAAGCGGGCCTCCCGGCAACATCGTGGTTGAACCGAGGTGCCCTAACCTGCCT
>DASSPL010000151.1:0-4993 GCA_035699685.1 Burkholderiales bacterium
CGGCGGGCCGGCCGGGCAGATCGCGATCATGCACCAGGAGCTGGTCGAGCGGCGGCGCTGGATCTCCGAGAAGCGCTTCCTGCACGCGCTCAACTACTGCATGCTGCTGCCGGGCCCCGAGGCGACGCAGCTCGCCACCTACATCGGCTGGATGATGCATCGCACGCTCGGCGGCCTCGTCGCCGGCATCCTGTTCGTGCTGCCGTCGCTCTTCATCCTGATCGGGCTGTCCTACCTGTACATGGCCTACGGCAGCGTGCCGGCCGTGGCCGGCCTGCTCTACGGCATCAAGCCTGCGGTGGTGGCGGTCGTGCTGGCGGCCGCGTGGCGCATAGGCTCGCGCGCCTTGCGCCACCGCGCGCTGTGGGCGATCAGCGTGGCGGCCTTCGTCGCCATCTATGTGTTCGACGTGCCCTTCCCCTGGATCGTGCTCGCGGCCGCGCTGATCGGCGCCGCAGGCGGGCGCTGGGCGCCGCAGGCCTTCGCCGTGGGCGGCCATGGCGCGGCGAACAAGAGCTACGGGCCGGCCATCATCGACGACCACACGCCGACTCCCGAGCACGCGCGTTACCGTACGCGGACGCTCGTCGTGCTGCTCGCCGCGTCGCTCGGCATCTGGACGGCCGCGCTGCTCCTGGTCCGCGGCTGGGACACGACCCTGGGCGACATGGGCTGGTTCTTCACCAAGGCGGCGCTGCTCACCTTCGGCGGTGCGTACGCCGTGCTGCCTTATGTCTATCAGGCCGCGGTCGACCATTACCAATGGCTCACCGGACCGCAGATGATCGACGGGCTGGCGCTCGGCGAGACGACGCCCGGGCCGCTGATCATGGTCGTGGCGTTCGTCGGCTTCGTCGGCGCCTGGACGCACAACCTGTTCGGCGCCGACGCCGCTTTCCTCGCCGGCGTGGCCGGCGCCAGCGTAGCGACCTTCTTCACCTTCCTGCCGTCCTTCGTCTTCATCTTCGTCGGCGGCCCGCTCGTCGAGTCGACGCACGGCGACCTGCGCTTCACCGCGCCGCTGTCGGGCATCACCGCCGCCGTGGTCGGCGTGGTGGTCAGCCTGGCGGCGTTCTTCGCGCAGCACGTGTTCTTCGCCGGCGGGGTCGACGTCTTCGCCATGGCGCTCGCCGCCGCGGCGCTGGTGGCGCTGGTGCGCTACAAGGTCGGCCTGATCCCGGTGATCGCGGCAGCCGGGCTCATCGGTATGCTATGGAGACTCATCTAGAGGAGGTCGAATGGCGGCGTATGTGATCGGCGAGATCGAGGTGACCGACCCGGCGGCGTACGAGGACTACCGCAAGCAGGTGCTGGCGACGGTGCAGAAGCACGGCGGACGCTTCGTGGTGCGCGGCGGCAACGTCGAGTCGCTCGAGGGCGGCTGGGCGCCCAAGCGCATCGTGGTGGTCGAGTTCCCGAGCATGGAGGCGATGCGCAAGTGGTACCGCTCGGCGGAATACGCGCCGCTCATCAAGCTGCGGCAGAAGGCGTCCAAGGGCCGCCTCATAGCGGTCGAAGGCGCCTAGCAAAAAGAAAGGGCGCCTTGCGGCGCCCTTCCTACCCCCTCCTCCTCACGAAGCGGGTCAGTACCCGGTGCTGCCGCCCTGGCGGTTGATGATGGCGCACGCGAGGCGCGCGCCCGCGTTTCCGGTCGGCTGCGTCTTGTAGTCGTCCGGAGCGGCGTGGACGATGAGCCCGCGGCCGACGACGCTCGCCGGGCCGGGGTTGACGGTGATGACATCGAGCGTGGTGTCCAGCCGCGCATGGCCGCTTGCGTCGGCCCTGAGCGCCGGCATGTCGCCGGCGTGGCGCTCGGCGGTGCTGAAATGGGCGTGGGGCTTGCCGTGCGGGTTGAAGTGGCCCTTGGTGCTCATGCCGTCGCCGGAGCTGCAGTCGCCGGCCTCGTGCACGTGGAAGCCGTGCTCCTGGTTCGGCCGCAGGCCCCTGACGTCGGCGACGACCCGCACGCGCTCGCCCTGCTGCGTGAAGGTGACGGTGCCGGTGGTGTTGTTGCCCCTGGTGGGCTGCAGCTGGGCGACGGCGCTCGGACCCTCGGAGCGCATGCTCTGGCATGAGGCCAGCAGCACGGCTGCGAGGACGAGCGCGCGCTTCACTTTTTGCCCATCGCGGCGGCGTTCTTCTTGTAGTTCGCGACCGCCTTGTCCTGCGCCTTGCCGAGCTCGGCGGCGTCCTTCGCCTTGGCGGCGGCGGCCTTCTCGGCCTCCGCCGACTTTTCGGCGTCGGTCTTGGGCTTCGGCGGCGGCAGCTTGGCGTGCGACACCGCGAGGGCTCCCATGAGGGCGCCGGCGGCGAGCATGGCGACGATGGCTTTCATTGCTGTCTTTCCTCCCTGTGCGGTGCTCCGGCCGGGACCGCGCCGCCTGCAGCGTCGCGGCGACCCGATCTCACTTCCTCGTACCAGATGCTGTGGTGCTCCCGCGCCCACGTCTCGTCGGTCACGCCCTCGCGCATGTTGCGGTAGGCGCCCTCGACGCCGATGGTGCCCATGTAGATATGGCCGAGAGACAGCACGATGTAGATGATCGCGGCCGCCACGTGCCAGATCCAGGCGACCTGCATCGTGCCGCGGGTCTGGTCGAAGTTCGGGAAGAGGAGGATCAGCCCGCTCCACACCACCACGACCGACAGCCCGAGCACGCCGGCCCAGAACCAGACCTTCTCGCCCGCGTTGAAGCGGCCCGACGGGATGTGCGCGCCGCGCGCAAGGAATGCCCAGGCCTTGCGGAACCACTGCCAGTCGTAGGCGCGCGGCAGGTTGTCGCGGAACCAGGTGATGATCATCAGCACCACGCCCAGGATGAACACCGGCGCGATGAAGTTGTGCAGGTTCTTGGACAGCGAGGTGAGCCAGGCGAAGAGCGTGTAGCCGATGACCGGCAGCAGCACGTGCTTGCCGAAGAACATGATCAGCCCGGAGAGGCCGAGGACGCAGAAGCTGATGGCCACGGTCCAGTGCACCACGCGCTCCCAGTCGCTGAAGCGCTGCATCAGGCGCCCGGTCGGCTGGTCGTGCAGCTTGATGGGGCCCTTCCACGCGTAGAAGCCGATGATCCCGAGCACCACCAGCACCACCAGCCAGCCGCCGTAGAAGGTCACCGGGCCGTTGCGGATGCGCCGCCAGGTCTCGCCGGCCGACTGCACCAGGACCTCGGTCTCGCGCCCCTTGATGGTCGTATTCGTATAGGGCGACTGGCCTTCACGGACTTCCCGCCAGACGGGCGCGTTGTTGCCCGGCTGGGTGGTGCTGCGCTGCTGCTGCGCCTTGGTGCGGTCTTCCTGCTGCGGATTGGCGGGAGCCTGCGCCCACGCCGCCGAGCTGAGAGACACGAGGACTGCCAGGCACGGCCCGATCAGGAATTTCATGAGGTGCCTACTGGTAGATGCGCTTGTGCTCGTGCTGCGCGAGCTGGCGGTTCTTGATCTGCTCTTCCCAGCTCGTGCGGTCGCCCTGCTTCCAGTTGCCGCCGCGCCACTCGGCGCTCATCGGCGCGCTTTCCCACGCGCGGCCGTCGGGCTTGCCCTGGTACTTGCCCTGCTTGTAGACCACGACCTGCTCCCTCTCGCCGCAGGCAGCCAGCCCCACGGCGAGTACCGCGAGCAGAACGAAGCCGGCTCTCATGACTTCGCCGGCTGCGGAGCGGGGGCCGCAGGCTTCGGCTGGCCGGGCAGGCCGTACGCGGAGCTCCAGCCCCAGAGGTCGGCGCCGCGGCCGCGGCGCGTGACGCGCTCGCGGTAGATGTCGGCGATCACGTCGCCGTCGCCGCCAAGCAGCGCCTTGGTCGAGCACATCTCGGCGCACGCCGGAAGCTTGCCCTCGGACAGGCGGTTGCGGCCGTATTTCTGGAACTCGGCCTGGCTGCGGTCGGGCTCGGGGCCGCCGGCGCAGAAGGTGCACTTGTCCATCTTGCCGCGCAGCCCGAAGGCGCCGGCCTGCGGGAACTGCGGCGCGCCGAACGGGCAGGCGTAGAAGCAGTAGCCGCAGCCGATGCAGAGGTCCTTGTCGTGCAGCACCACGCCGTCGTCGGTGCGATAGAAGCAGTCGACCGGGCAGACCGCCGCGCAGGGCGCGTCCGAGCAGTGCATGCAGGCGACCGAGATCGACTTCTCGGCACCGACCACGCCGTCGTTGATCGTGACGACGCGGCGGCGGTTCACGCCCCACGGCACCTCGTTCTCGTTCTTGCACGCGGTCACGCAGCCGTTGCACTCGATGCAGCGCTCGGCGTCACACAGGAATTTCATTCTGGCCATGGTTCCTCCTTATGCCTTCGCGACCTGGCAAAGCGTCGTCTTGGTTTCCTGCATCATGGTCACCCGGTCGTAGCCGTAGGTGGTAGCGGTGTTGACCGCCTCGCCGCGCACGATCGGGGCTGCGCCTTCCGGGTAGTAGGGCAGCATGTCCTCGCCCTGCCACCAGCCGGAGAAGTGGAACGGGATGAACACCGTGTCGGGACCGATGCCCTCGGTCACCTTCGCCTTGACCTTGATCCGGGCGCCGGAAGGCGTGCTCACCCAGACGTAGTCGCCGGTGCGGATGCCGCGGTCGGCGGCCGGCTTCGGGTTGATCTCGACGAAGTTGTCCTGCATCAGCTCGGCGAGCCACGGGTTGGAGCGCGTCTCCTCGCCGCCGCCCTCGTACTCCACCAGGCGCCCGCTGGTCATGACCAGCGGGAACTTCTCGTGCATCTTGTCGGCCACCGCTTTCTGCTGCACCGACTTGAACAGCGTCGGCAGGCGCCAGAACACCTTCACGTCGTCGTGGGTCGGGTACTTCTCGACCAGGTCGGGACGCGGCGAGTACAGCGGCTCGCGGTGCTGCGGGATCGGGTCGGGGAAGTTCCAGACGACGGCGCGCGCCTTGGCGTTGCCGAACGGGCTGCAGCCGTGCTTCATCACCACGCGCTGGATGCCGCCGGAGAGGTCGTTCGCCCAGGTCTTGCCCTCGGCCTCCTTCTTCTCGGCGTCGGTGAGC
>DASSPL010000152.1:0-2635 GCA_035699685.1 Burkholderiales bacterium
TGATGTGCGCCAAGGTCGGCGCCACGCTGATCCTCGAGAAATCGTTCGCCTTCCCGCAGGCGATCCTCGATAAGGTGAAGGCCGAGCAGGTCACCGGCTTCCCGCTCGTGCCGACCATGGCCGCGCTGCTCCTGCAGATGAGGAGCATCCAACCCGGCATGTTCCCGAGCCTGCGCTACATCACCAACACCGCCGCCGCCCTGCCCGCCGCGCATATCCAGCGCCTGCGGGAGCTCTTCCCCGCCACGAAGCTCTTCTCGATGTACGGGCTGACGGAGTGCAAGCGCTGCACCTACCTGCCGCCCGAAGAGCTCGAGCACCGGCCGACCTCCGTCGGCATCGCGATCCCCGGCACCGAGGCCTACGTGGTCGACGAGACCGGCGAGCGCGTGCCCCCGGGCGTCACCGGCGAGCTCGTCATCCGCGGCTCGCACGTGATGAAGGGCTACTGGGGCGACGAGGCGGCGACCAACCGCTGCCTCAAGCCCGGACCGCATCCGTGGGAGAAGGTGCTGTACACGGGCGATCTCTTCCGCACCGACGAGGAAGGCTTCCTCTACTTCGTCGGCCGCAAGGACGACATCATCAAGACGCGCGGCGAGAAGGTCAGCCCGAAGGAAGTCGAGAACGTGCTGTACGAGATGCCCGGCATCCGCGAGGCCTGCGTCATCGGCGTGCCCGACCCGATCCTCGGCAACGCCATCAAGGCGATCGTCGCCGCCGACGATGGCCTGACCGAGCGCGACGTCATCAGGCACTGCGCCGCGCGGCTGGAGGACTTCATGGTGCCCTCGACGGTGGAATTCAGGGCCGCGCTGCCGAAGAGCGAGAACGGCAAGATCGCCCGCAAGGAGCTCGTCGCCGCATGAACGCACGATTCGATCCCCTCTCCCTCGCCCTCGACGCCGCCGCCGAGATCGAGCGCATCGCCGCGACGCTGCGCGCCCAGGTGCTGAAGCAGCTGCGCCGCAAGGGCGTGGTCGTCGGCCTGTCGGGCGGCATCGACTCGACCGTGGTCGCGGCGCTCGCCGTCAAGGCCTTCGGCCCGGGCCACGTGCTCGGCATCTACATGCCCGAGGAGGACTCCGATCCCGACAGCCTGCGCCTGGGCCGCCAGGTGGCCGAGTGGCTCGGCATCGAGACCGTGCTCGAGGACATCAGCCCGATGCTGATCGGCGCCGGCTGCTACCGCCGCCGCGACGAGTTCATCCGCCGCGTGTTCCCGGAATACGGCCTGGGCTGGAAGAACAAGGTGGTGCTGAAGAAGGCCAACGGCACCGCCGGCTACAACGTGTTCAACCTGGTGGTGCGCGGGCCGCACGGCGAGCAGAAGGAAGCGCGCATGCCGCTCGAGGTCTACCTCGGCATCGTCGCCACCACCAACATGAAGCAGCGCACCCGCAAGCAGATCGAGTACTTCCACGCCGACCGGCTGCAATACGCGGTCGCCGGCACGCCGAACCGCCTCGAGTACGACCAGGGCTTCTTCGTCAAGAACGGCGACGGCGCCGCGGACGTTAAGCCGATCGCCCACCTCTACAAGTCGCAGGTCTACCAGCTCGCCGCGCACCTCGGCGCGCCGGAGGAGATCCGCAGCCGCCCGCCGACCACCGACACCTACTCGCTCGAGCAGACGCAGGAGGAGTTCTTCTTCGGCATCCCGCTGAAGACGCTCGACGTGTGCATGTACGCGCTCGACCACGGCATCCCGGCCGACACGGTGGCGCCGGCGGTCGGCCTCACCACCCCGCAGGTGCTCGACGTGTTCCGCGACATCACCGGTCGCCGGCGCAGCACCCGCTACCTCCATGAGGCGCCGCTTCTCGTTGATGCGGCCGGCAACTAGAAACAAGCCCGGCCCGGTGTGGATGCAGGTCGGGGACGGTTCGCGCCTCGAGCTGCACCACACACCCTGGTGGACGCATGTGCATCGCGATTACCGGCGCTACCGCGTCACCGGCGACACCGCCCTGCGCGCGATTTTCCTCACGCAGGGGTTCTGGGCGAGCAGCATTTACCGCATCTGCCGCGCCGCGCTCTCGCGTGACGGCTTCTGGTCGGCCGTAGCGCGCCCGTTCGCGGCGATCGCGCAGAAGGTGGCCGAGGTGGTCACCGGCATCGGCATTCCCTGGCAGAGCGAGATCGGCGAGGGGCTCTACATCGGGCACTATGGCTCGATCATCCTCGCCCCGGAAGCGCGCATCGGCCATAACTGCAGCCTGGCGCAGAACGTGACCATCGGCTCGGCGCCGAGCGGCGAGGGCCGCGGCGCGCCGACCATCGGCAACCGGGTCTTCATCGGCGCGCACTCCGTGATCGTCGGCCGCATCACGATCGGCGACGACGCAGTGGTCTGCGCCGGTTCGGTCGTGAACCGCTCAGTGCCCGCCCGCGCGGTGGTCATGGGCAACCCGGCGCGGGTGGTGTCGTACGACGGCAGCTTCGACTACGTCTTCTACGACGGCATGGACGTGGACCCGGCGAGGCGAGCCTCGCTCGAGAAGGTCAGGTCCTTGAACGTCGGTCCGGCGTAGATGAGCGTCGAAGCCAGCTCCTCGTAGGTCACGCCGAGCTCCTTCGCCCAGCGCGCGAGGTCGTCGTCCTGCAGGTGTGGCGTGTCGTCGTTCATGCGCGG
>DASSPL010000153.1:0-16086 GCA_035699685.1 Burkholderiales bacterium
TTCCTGGATCTCGCCGATGCCGATGTCGTAGGTGCCGTTCAGCACGCCGATCATCTGGTCGCCGCCGCCCTCGTGGCTGACGATCGTCGCGCGCGCGCCGACGAGACGGTTCAGCCTCTCCATCGCGATGCGCTCGAGCGATGCCGGGTTCGACGCGCCCCAGCGCTGCTTGCCCGGATTGGCCTTGGCATGCTTCACCGCGTCGGCCAGCGTCTTGTAAGGCGACTCGGTGCGCGTATAAAGCACCTCGGGGTCGTAGAACACGTTCGCCACCGGCATCAGCGCCGTGTAGCCATGCGACGGCTTGGACAGCAGCGTGGTCTGTATGTAGGTCGGCGTCGTCGCGTACAGGACCGAGCCGTCGGCCGGCGCCTGCGCCACGCGCGCCATGGCGCGCGCGCCGCTTCCGCCGCTCACGTTCTCGACGGCAAAATTGACGCCCATCTTCGGCCCGAGATGCTTGGCGAGCGCGCGCAGGAATACATCGCTGCCGCCGCCCGGGCTGGAGTGCGTGACGAGGGTGACGTTCTTGACCGGGTAAGCCGGCTGCGCGATCGCGGCCACCGAAAAGGCCAGCGCAGCGCCGAAGGTAACGACTTTGTCGAGCATGATCCTCCTCCTCTTTTTATTCTAGCGACATGCGCTTCCTGCGCCGCAGCCCCGTTCAAACCTTCATCCTCGTGCCGCTCGCCACGATCGTGTTCGAGGCGGCGACCGGCACACTCCGGGTGGCACCGGTATTCCTGCTGGTGATGGCCTGGGGCTTCGCCCAGTACCGCCTCTGCGGCCGCTACCGGGTGCGCCTGGGCGGCGGCGGGCCGGGCTTCGACAAGCCGCCCGAGCGCCTCGTCGCGAGCGGCCTCTACGCGTGGACGCGCAACCCCATGTATCTCGGCCACATCATCTACACCGTTGGCGTCGCCCTGACCTTCCAGTCCTGGTTCGCCGCCCTGATCGCCGTCGCGCGTGCGGCGTGGTTCCACTCGCGCGTGCTGCGCGACGAGGAGCGGCTAACGGCGCAGTTCGGCGAACCGTACGTCGACTACATGAAGCGCGTCAGGCGCTGGGTGCCCGGCCTCTTTTAGCCTCATTCCTGATACGGCACGAAGCCGTGCTTCTCTTTCAGATCGATCACCGCCGCAGAAGCGGCATAGTCGACGAGCTGCTTCTGCAGACCTGTCGGCGTGCTTCGCGTCACCAGAAGGAGCGGGCGCGACAGCAGGTAGGTGTGATCGCGCACCGCTCGCGTCGAAGCGGGTATGCCCTGGTAGGCGAGCAGCTTGATCGGCGCGCCGGACTTGAGGCTGCGCTCCGCCACCCCCAACGCCGCCAGCGTGATCGCGTTGCGATCGTTCGCCACGAACGCGACGGCATCGGTGTTCTCGAAGATCGTGGTGTGGCTGCGTATCTGCTCGGGCTTGAGCTTGAGCTGCTGAAGGACGAGATCGGGGATGGCCTGCCCTTCCGTGCGCCAGGCGAGCCTGATCGCGCCGGCGGGCGCGCCGAGCTGTTTCCAGTCGCTGATCCGCCCGGTGACCATCTCCGCAAGCTGATGGCTGCTCAACCCCGTCACGGGGTTGGCGCGGTGGACGACGATCGCCGCGCCATCGCGGCACAGCGGAAACGCAAACAGCTCCCGCTCGCTATCGACCAATTGCCTGGCCACCATCGCGATGTGGGCCGCACCCGCACGCAGGTCTGCGATTCCCCTCGCGGAGCCAACCGCACGAACCTCGATCGATACTCCGCGATGCATCCCTTCGAAGCGCCGCGCGATGTCCGTCATCAGCGGAGACACCGTCGACGAGCCCGTCACGACGAGCGACCTTTGCGGCACTCCCGTCCCGGGCGAGGTTTGCGCGCCGCCCTGGGTTGGCACGAGCGACAGCAACACCATCGCCGCCGCAAAGTGGGCTCGCGATTTCGCGCCGTAGCGGCGGTTCACGCTATTCCAAATGAGGGTTAAAGCCCATCTGCAAGAAGTGCCGCACATCACGCGAGCGACCTATCCAGCGCGAAAGGCATTCGTCGCCGGACAGAAAGCCAAATTTCGCGGGTACCGGCAGGCCACTAAAGCCAAGGCATCAGCGAGGCATGGATCACGTTCGGCACGCCGTGCCCGCCGACGGACTTGATCGCAAGGTCGACGTCCTTCAGCCCGAAGCGGTGCGTCGTCACCTTCTCTAGCGGGAAGCGCTTCGACGCTAGTTGAGAAAGCGCGAGCTCGCAGGCCTTGTAGCTGTGGCCGCGGGCGCTCTTGAGGGTGATGGCCTTGGTGGTGACGCGCTCGAGCGGGAAGTTCGGGAATTCCTTGAGCTCGCCCTGCACGACCATGGTGCCGGCCTTGCGCTTCAGCGCTTCGATGCCGAGCAGGATCGGGATCGTGCCGGCGCCGGCGGTGCAGTCGAGCACGACGTCTACGCCTTTGCCGCCGGTGATTTCCTTGATGCGCGCGAGCGGGTCGTCCTTGTTCACGTCGATCACATGATCCGCGCCCAGCTCCTTCGCAACCGCCAGCCTGGCTGAATCCTTCGCCGTGCCGGTGACGATGATCAGGGACGCGCCGGCCTGCTTGCAGATCACGGTCTGCGAAAGCCCCTGCTGGCCCGGGCCCTGGATCAGCACGGTGGAGTTGTAGCCGACGCCGCCGTCGAAGAGCGACCATTCGACGCCGTTCGCCATCGGCGTGACCAGGCCGGCGAGCTCGGCGGAGACGCCTTTGGGAACGGCGTGGATCACGGCGTTCCATGGCAGGTAGACGTACTGCGCGAAGCCGCCCCACAAGTGCGGGGCGCGCTCGGCGGAGGTGTAGCCGTAGCGGATGCCTTCGGGGTTGGTGCGCCAGTCGGTGTTCTCGCAGTGGCGGTACTGACCGGCGTGGCACCACTCGCACTTGCCGCACATGACGTAGTGCTCAACGAACACCAGGTCGCCTTCCTTGAAGCCCTTGCGGCGCACGAACTCGCGGCCGGCCTTGGCGATCACGCCGATGTTCTCGTGGCCCATGATCACCGGCGCGCTGGAGGGCGGGGTCTTGTAGAGCTTGACGTCGGTGCCGCAGATGCCGGCCACCTCCATCTTCATCAGCGCGCTGTCGGCCGGGATCTCCGGCATGGGGAATTCGCGCAGCTCGGTCTTTCCCGGGCCGGTGCGCACGGCGGCCAGTACTTTTTCCATAATGGCGCGGAGTTTCTCATGTTCAACCAGGGACCCACCGACCAAAATGCGCGCGCTGCAGCAGCATCGCGGGTCAAGGCGTGGACGCGCCAGCGTTTTGCGCTGAGCGAGTCGACGATCCTCGTCACCGAGGTGGAAAGCGGCGCTCCCGGCTTTCCGCCGCTGTCGACCCTGGTCTCGTTCTGGACAGCGGAACGCAAGCACTACCACTTCCGCGTCTTCAAGCCTCTGGAACAGGTGGTCGAGGACGATATTCCACCGTCCTGGTACCGGGATGCGCTGGCGGTGGCCCCCGGCGTGGACTGCGGCTGCTGCTAAGAGCTAGACTTTCCTCAGCCCTTAGAGGAGGAGCTGATATGGCAGTGGCCGAACGCACCAAGACCCAGGTGGCGATCATGAATGCCGTGCACGACCTGCCGGTGCTGGTCGCCCGCGATGAAGGCTATTTCAAGGACGAGGGACTCGACCTGCAGTTCGTCACCACGCCGGGAATGGCGAACGTGACGACCTCCCACTTCGTCAAGTTCGACTCGGTGTTCGACCGCCCGCTCGACTCGGTCTACAACACCGGCGGCATCGACCAGTACCGCATGTGCGAGTGGGGCATCATGAAGCGCGCGGTGGAGGCCAACGCGCAGGGCCTGCGCGGGCGCAAGATCGTCGCGCTCGGCGCGTCGATGTCGAAGTTCGCCATCGTCGTGCATCCGGACTCGAAGATCTACGAGCCGGAGATGCTGAAGGACAAGGACATCGCAGTAACGCCGAACAACGGCTCGGACTTCACCACGCTCAAGATGATGGAAGGCTTCCTCGAGCCCGAGCACCTCAAGCGCACCAACGCCGGCTCGATGCTCAAGCGCCTCGAGGCGGTGCGTGACAAGAAGGTCGCGGCGGCGAGCCTGATGGAGCCCTGGATCAGCGTGGCGCAGAAATGGGGCATGCGCATCCTGATCGAGTCGCACTCGACGCGCGCCGAGGCGGCGGGCGACGACCTCGACGGCCAGACGCTGAAGAAGATGTTCCGCGCGCAGGCGCGGGCGGTGGAGAAGCTGGAGAAGGATCCGCGCCCCTACCTCCACTATCTCGCCCGCGAGACCGGCGGCCTGCTGAAGCCCGAGGAGATCCAGTACTGGCGCCTGCTGCACGGCGCGCCCACGCCCTATACGCGCGAGCGCTGGGACGACACCTACCGCTGGACCGTGAAGTGGAACATGACGGTGCCGGGCGCCACTTACGAGAACACCGTCGACAACCGTGCCTGGACCTGAATTCGGGGTCAGGGCCGTAATTATTTCGGGAGGAAGCCCGTGAAGATACTGATCATTGCTGCAACGCTGCTCGCGCTCGCAGGCTGCTCGTCGATGCCATCCTGGATGCCGGGCAGCGGCTGGACCACGCTGATCGACGGCGAGAAGGGTCTGGAGAACTTCGAGCGGGTGGGCGACGCCAACTGGCGCGCCGCGGACGGGGCGATCGTCGCCGACAAGGGTAAGGGCGGCTTCCTGATGAGCAGGAATTCCTACGGCAACTACGACCTGCGCATCGAGTTCTGGGCCGACCATTCGGCGAACAGCGGCATCTACATGCGCTGCTCCGATCCGAAGAACCTGAACGACAAGTCCTGCTACGAGGCGAACATCTTCGACCAGCGGCCGGACCAGACCTACGCCACGGGCGGCATCGTGCATCGCGGCAAGGTGCTGCAGCCGGTCAAGGCCGGCGGCAAGTGGAACGTGTTCGAGATCAGCGCGCGCGGGCCGAAGATGACCGTCGTGCTGAACGGCACCAAGACCGCGGAGATCGACAACGTCGAGTTCCCGAGCGGCCCGATCGCCCTGCAGTTCGGCAACCAGCCGAAGCAGCCGGGCGGCGCGATCAAGTTCCGCAAGGTCCAGATCCGGCCGCTCTGATGAGGGCCGGGCTGCTCGCGCTCGTCATGACCAACCGCGGCGGCATGGTGCACGTGGCCGTCGCCACGTACTGAATAGTTACGTGCCGGGTACGGAATTCAGGAAATCGAGCAGGCGCTGCGGCGAGTTGGCTTCCGTCTGCGCTTCCGGCGGCACATCCCAGTACTGCGACCCGCCCAGGCATTCCTCCAGGTAGCGCGCGGCGGAGGTGGCGTGCGCCTCGTCGCGGCCCGGGACGATGAGCGCCGGGATGTCGAGCTTGAGCAGCGCCTCGGGCTCCGCGCCGGGGGAGGTGTCGCGGTCGAAGAGCGTCTTGCCCATCGTATCGACGAGCGCCGCGTAGCGTCCGGCCTCCTGCTTCACGAACGCCTGCGCCAGCGCTTCGTCGGTGCGGATGGGCGCTGCCCACGGTCCGCCGCGGGCGTCCGCGTTGAAGGCCTTGCCCTCCTTTTTCGCGTGCGCGACGACGCCGCCCAATCCCGCCTCCCTGGCAAAGGCAATGTGGTCGGCGAAGCGCTGATGCGCCCTGATGCGGTACTTCGCGCCGCCGACCGGCCACCAGAGCAGGAGGCTCGACGTCGCCTGGGGATAGCGCACGGCGAACGCGATCGCCACCGAGCAGCCCATGCAGCCGCCGGCGATATGCGCGCGCTGGATGCCGAGGTGCTCCAGCAGCCCCTTGGCGTGCCTCGCGTAGTGCTCCCAGGTGATCGCCTCGATGCGGCCGCCCGAGCGTCCGCACTCGCGGCGGTCGAAGACGATGCAGCGGTAATGCTTCGGCAGGTGATCGAGCAGCCTGATCCGCTGGTAGACGCCCTGCGTGCGCCACTTGTCGAGCGTCGCGTCGAAGCCGCCGGGGGCATTGAGCAGCAGCGCCGGCCCCTCGCCCACCATCTCGTAGTGCGTGCGGATGCCCTCGATCAGCGCTTCAGCCACGCTGCCCCCGGATCTGGCGCCCGGCGCGCACGTCGGCGACGAGCTCGCTCAGCGCATGCAACGTGGTCTTCGCCACGTTGGCATAGCTGTCGGCGCTCGAATCGGCCCAGCTCGCCGCATAGCCGATGGCGGCATGCGCCATGCGCACGCGCCCGTCGAGCCAGGGCCCGCCGCCGAGGCCGCCGATGACCGGGATCGCGACCGCTTTCGCCACCGCCGCGCCCGCCTCCGGCCCCGAGTGGCGGAAATCGAGCATCACGGCGCCGGCAGCTTCGAGCGCCTTGGCTTCGGCGACCAGCTCGTCCACCGGGCGCTGGCCGTGGAACTCGGCGAACACGGCGAGGCCCGCATCGGCCATGCCTTTCACTCTCGCGGGAGGGGCCAGGACCTTCACCATGTCCGCGCCGCCGTCGTTCACCAGCCGCTTGGCATCGTCGAGCGAGCCCGACGGCACATCGCAAGAGAGCAGCGCGCGCTTCACGCCTCGGCGCACCGCCTGGCAGACGATCAGCATCTCGGCAAGGGACACCGGCGCCTCTTCCGAGCGCCCCCAAAGGTTGGCGCCGACCGAATCACCGACCGACACCATGTCGACGCCGGCGCGGTCGGCGAGCGCCGCCATGTGCACGTCCCACGCCACGACGGCGACGATCTTGCGGCCTTGCCGTTTCATTTCCTGCAGCGCGGCGATGCGCGGATTCACGCGCGGATGATCCCATACAAACCGATAAGCCCGCCGCGGGGAAAGCTGCTATACCGGCCGCGGGAGGGAGCATGGCCAAGGTCAGTTTCACCACCGCGCTGCAGAACGAATATCAGACCCTGTTCGACACCTGCCAGGTCAATCCGGCGAAGCGCAGCGAGGTCGATCGCCTAGCCACGCGGCTGCTCGCGAGCCGCGGCCGCTACCAGGAGGTCGGCGACGACCTCGGCATACCGTGGCAGGTGATCGCGGTGATCCATACCCTGGAGTGCGCGCAGGACTTCAACCTTCACCTGCACAACGGCGATCCGCTCACCGCGCGCACCGTGCGCGTGCCGAAAGGACGGCCGGCCGACGGCGAGCCGCCGTTCGATTGGGCGGAAAGCGCGGCCGATGCGCTGCGGCTGCGCAAGCTCCCCCAGTGGGACGACTGGTCCGTCGCCGGAATGCTCTACTGCCTGGAGGGCTACAACGGCTGGGGCTATCGCCTGTATCACCCCGACGTGAAGTCGCCCTACCTGTGGGGCAACTCCAACCATTACAGCAGCGGCAAGTACGTGAAGGACGGCACGTGGTCGGCGAGCGCGGTGTCGGCGCAGTGCGGCGCGGCGACGCTGCTCAGGCGGCTCGCCGAAAAGGGCGCGGCGGTGGACGAGCCCGCCCGGTCCGCGCAATTCGCGTATGCCCCGACGAAGGTGACGCCGCGCGGCGCGGAGCTGCAGCGCTTCCTCAACGGGTTCACCGGCATCTACCTGCGCGAAGACGGCAAGCTCGGCGAGAAGACCTCCAGCGCGTTCCACCAGGTCTTCGGCCACTATCTGCAGGGCGATCCGCGCGCCTGATCGCTGCGCCGCCGGTGCTAGCATTCGGCTCCCATGATCATCGACATCCACGGCCATTACACGACCGAGCCGCAGAAGCTGCTTTCGTTCCGCGACAAGCAGCTCGCCGGGCTTGCCGACGCCATGAGGAAGCCGGCGACGAGCGAGCTCGGCATCACCGACGAGGAGCTCGTCGCGAGCGTGCAGCCGCAGCTCAAGCTGCAGAAGGATCGCGGCTCGGACCTCACCATCTTCTCGCCGCGCGCGGCGGGCATGGCGCACCACGTCGGCACCGAGGCGACCGGCGTCGAGTGGACGCGGATGTCGAACGACCTCATCCACCGCATCTGCACGCTGCTGCCGGACAACTTCGCGCCGGTCGGCCAGCTGCCGCAGCATCCCGGCGTCTCGCCCAAGAACTGCATCCCCGAGCTCGAGCGCCTCGCCAAGCTCGGCTTCGTCGGCGTCAACCTGAACCCCGATCCCGCCGGCGGCTACTGGACCGATCCGCCGCTCATCGACAAGTGGTGGTATCCGCTGTACGAGAAGCTCGCCGAGCTGGAGATGACGGCGATGATCCACGTCACCTCGTCCTGCAATCCGGTTTTCCACTACACCGGCGCGCACTACATCAACGGCGACACCACTGCGTTCATGCAGCTCATCCAGGGCAATCTGTTCAAGGACTTCCCTACCCTGCGCTTCGTGATCCCGCACGGCGGCGGCGCCGTGCCGTTCCACTGGGGCCGCTACCGCGGCCTCGCCATCGAGATGAAGAAGCCGCCGCTGACCGAGCATCTGCTGAAGAACGTCTTTTTCGACACCTGCGTCTACCACCAGGCGGGGATTGACTGCATGTCGCGGGTGATCCCGGTCGACAACATCCTTTTCGCTTCCGAGATGCTCGGCGCCGTGAAGGCGGTGGACCCGGAGACCGGCCACAACTTCGACGACACCAAGCGCTACATCGACAAGCTCGGCATTCCCGATTCCGATAAACGCAAGATCTTCGAAGGCAACGCCCGCCGGGTTTATCCCCGGCTGGACAAACGACTGAAGGAACGCAAACGATGATGGCTTTGTTTTCTTGCCGCCCCCCTGTCAAGGGAGGAGTGAGCGCAGCGAACGAGGGGTTGGTCTCATGAGCGCATCCATGCGCATCCTCGACATCCCCAAGCGCCCCGACGCGAAGCTCGTCGCCGAGCTCGCCAAGATGGTGACGCCGCACCTCTCCGACAGCATGGAGCGCCTCTACGCCGGCGGGCCGCAGCTGCGGCCGATGCACAAGGGCGGCAAGCTGGCCGGACCGGCCTACACCGTGAAGACCACGCCGGGCGACAACCTGCTGGTGCACAAGGCGCTCGACAGCGCGCAGAAGGGCGACGTGATCGTCGTCGACGCCGGCGGCGTGCTGGAGAACGCGATCATCGGCGAGCTGATGATGTCGCGCGCGCGGCAGCGAGGTGTCGCCGGCCTGGTCATCTGGGGCGCGATCCGCGACTCTGCGGAGATCGCCGCCGGCACCTATCCGGTCTATGCGGCCGGCGTCACACACCGCGGTCCCTATAAGAACGGCCCGGGCGAGATCAACGTGCCGATCAACATGGGCGGCATGGCGGTGAACCCGGGCGACATCATCGTCGGCGACGCCGACGGCCTCGTCGCCATCCCGCAGGACCAGGCCGAGCGGATACTGAAGTCCGCGCAGGGAATCCTGGCGAAGGAAACCGCGGCGATGAAGGAGATCGAGGCCGGCACCGTCGACCGCAGCTGGGTCGACAAGGCGCTGAAGGAAAAGGGTTACAAGATCTGAATCGGGGTCAGATCAACATTACGGGACTGCGGGATTAATTACCGGTCTGTCCTGAAATGTTGATCTGACCCCATTTTGCTCCTGGCGGATCAGCTCGCCGACGATACGGGTGGCCATCAGCCCGCCGGTGTCGGTGACGATGTTGAGGCGCGGTGCATCGGGGCGCAGGTCGAGGTTTTCTTGCTGGCCGGCGATGACCTTCAGGTCCTCGAGGAACGCGCCGTGCACCATCTGGAAGTCGAGGTCGGCGATGCTCGGGTCGTCCTTCGAGAAGTCCTGCGCCTGCGCCCAGAAGTAGTGCGTCGTCTTCTCCGTCTCCGGCGTGATGGCGTTGAGGTTCCAGGTGGTCGCCGCGGCGCTGCGATTACCCTCGCGCGCCCCGCTCCCCGCACGCGCCGCGCCGATGTCGATGCGCACGAAGGCGGGCGGCGAGAACAGCGTGTTCATCCAGCGATCGACGCGCTCGCTCTTCTCGAAGCAGCCGAGCACGCGAAAGTACGGCGGTACCGGCGTGTCGAGGATCCAGCGGTCGACCTTGACGCGGTTGCCGGAGCGCTCGTACTTGACGGGAAACTGGTCCGACGGAATCGCGGTGGACGCAAGCGAGGTGGCGTGCACCGTCGGCAGGTGCGAGAGGTCCATCAGGTTCTCGACCAGCAGCAGGTAGTTGCCCTTCACGTGCAAGAGCTCACCCTTCGAGCGCCAGCCGGCGCCGTCCATCATGCTGAAGTCCTCTATGAGCGCGGGATCGGCCAGCGCCGGATCGCCCATCCAGATCCAGATCCAGTGATGCTTCTCGACCACCGGATAGCTCTTCACGCAGGCGCCCGCCGGAATGTGGTCCTGCCACGGAATGCGGATGCATTTGCCGGACGGATCGAAAACCAGGCCGTGATAGACGCACTCGACGTTGTCACCCTTCACGCGGCCCATCGAGAGCTGCGCATGGCGATGGCAGCAGCGGTCCTCGAGCGCGACCGGCGTGCCATCGGTCTTGCGGTAGAACACCACCGCGTCGCCCAGCAGCACGCGGCGCATCGGCTGCAGGCGATGCACCTCGTGGTCCCAGGCCGCCACGTACCAGCAATTAAGCAGGAACCTCATCGCTCCAAGTATCGTCGCTTCAGCTCGCTCTTGATGATCTTGCGCGTCGGCGTGAGCGGCATCTCCGGCACCACGACGAGGCGCTCTGGCATCTTCGTCTTCGCGATCCGCTTCCCGGCCAGGTAGTCGACCACCTCCTCGAGCGTGAGGCCGCTCACCCCCGGGCGCAGCGTCACGAAGCAGCACGCGCGCTCGCCAAGCACCGGATCGGGCATCGGCATGAGCGCCGATTGCAGGATGCTGGGATGCGCGTCTAGCAGGTCCTCCACGTCGCGGGGATTGAACTTCACACCACCGCGATTGATGATGTCCTTGCTGCGGCCGGTGATCGAGACGTTGCCCGACTCGTCCATGCGCGCCAGATCGCCGGTGCGAAACCAGCCATCGGCGGTGAACGCCTCGTCGTTGGCGGCCGGATTCTCGAAGTACCCGGGGAAGAGCAGGCAGCCGCGCACTTCCAGCGCGCCCTCCTCGCCCGGCGCGCAGGTGCTCCCGTCCGCGCGGCGGATGCGCACTTCGGTGCCGGGGCTAACGCGCCCGGCACTGCGCATGGCGACTTCAGGCGGGTCCCCGGGTCGCGTATAGAGCGCGGCTTGAATCTCGGTCATGCCAAAGAGCTGCGTAACCGCGCAGTTCGGCAGCCGCTCGGCATACCAGCCGACCAGCTCCGGCGGGCACGCGCTGCCCGACATGACGATGAGGCGCAGCGACGCGAAGCCCTGCGGCTCGACAATCTTCTGCGCGCGAAGCGCGGCAAGGTGGGCCGGTGCGGTCCACAGGCCGGTCGGTTTGTCGCGCGCCACGGCGGCGGCGAGATCGGGCGGCGTGAACACCGGAAGGAGGGTCACCGTCGCGCCCACGGACCACGCGACGAACAGGGCGTACAAGCCGAACAAATGCGTGAATGGCGCCGCGGACAGGATGCGGGCAGCTGCGGTGACGCGATGCTCGGGGGCGCTGAGGCGGGCGTTCGAGAGCATGGAGTGATAGTTGAGCGGCACGGCCTTCGGCGCCGACGTGGTGCCCGACGTATAGAGCAGCAGGAACGGATCGCTCGGCACGGGCATCGGGTGCGCACGATCATCGAGCGCGCTCGAGCGCTCCATCAAGGCCTGGAGCTGCAGCGCACCTTCGACCGGCTCGCCGAGCGCGATCACCGTCTTCAGCGCCGGCAGCTCGGCGCGCAGCTCGAGACAGGCCTGCGCCGGCGACCAGTCCTTGGCGCGCGCCAGGCAGATCACCGCCTTGGCCCGCGCGTGCGCGAGCAGGGCCCGGATCTCGCTCTGGCGGTACGGCATGTGCATCGTGCACATCACGCCGCCGAGGCGGCAGATGGCGAGAAAGGTCACGCAGAATTCGACGACGTTCGGCAGCTGGACCGCCACCACGTCGCCCTTGGCGATGCCGGCCTGTCGCAAGCCCTCTGCCAGGCGCGCGACCTTTGCGCCGAGGTCGCGCCAGGAGATCGCCACGTCGCCGTGGACGAGCGCCGCAGCATCCGGCCGCTCCTTGACATGGCGCGCGAGCCACAAGCTCAGCACATCGTCGCCACGCCACCAGCCGCGCTCGACGAATTCGCGTATGCGCGCGGGATCGTAATTGAATGCGGCGCGCAGCCGCATCGCGTCTTCGCTGTACACCGGTCTGTCCTCCAGGCGCACGACGCGCTCCGGGCGGAAGCGCTTGCCGCCGCCGAGCTCGATCAGGTAGGCCTGCTGCCCCGTGCGGAAACGCCGGCTCTCCTCCCAGTTGCGGATGAAGATCACCTGCTCCCGCGTTAGGCCGAGCCGCTCGGCGATCTGGCCATCGGAGAGGCCCATCGCTTCGCGCTGCGCCTCGACCGCGGCGAAGTCCCGCAGGCGCACCGGGTCGCCGGTGCGTTCCTGCAGGTTGTGGCTCATGCGGAAAATGAGCTCGCCATAGCTCGCGAGCATCGATTCGGTGACGCCCAGTCGCTCGCGGGTAAGGCTCATTCCTCTTTCGGGGCGGCGCTGCGATAGATGGGGTCGGACTGCGGCGCCTGCGTGGCGATCGGGCAGACCCGCATGCACTCGAAGCACTGGGCGAACCACCCGCCCGAGCCCGCCGACACCTTGTACCAGAGCATCTTGCGGTCGGGATCGAGCAGCCCCTCGGCGCCGTTCGAGCGCACTTCGTCCTTCACCGCTTCGGCCAGGATCTTCGGCACCGCCTCGTATTCCTGGGTGAGCTCCGCGCACGCCGCCATGTCGTAGCGCATGATCTTCTGCCGACCCTGGTCGTCGACCTCGCCGTTCAGGCACTGCGCGGGACAGAACTTCATGCACGGCGTGCGGCCGATCTGGCGGTACATGCTGACGCACGAAGGCGCGGGGCACGGGTTCTCCGCCAGCGGCGCATCCGCCTCGAGCTCGAGCTCGGTGAACACCGAGGCGTAATACATGAAGCCGAACTGCGGGTGCAGCAGGATGTCGCCGGCGAGCGAGCGGGCGCCGATGCCGGCCAGCTCGGCGTGCAGCTTCAGGCTCTGCAGCGGCACGCGCGGCCCGCCCTCGGGGTCGAGATCGGGCGGGACATAGAGCGAGGGGATGCCGAAGCGCTGCTCGATGAAGAAAGCGCACGCGTAGGCGATGGAATACGCCCGCACCTCGGTCGAGCCCGAATAGGCCAGCGCCTTGGCCGGCAGCTGCCAGGCGCCGCGCGTCTGGCCGCCGACGCCGACCGAGATCACCGACTTCACCCGCGGCATCAGGTCCGTCGGCCGGTGGCCCGGGGGCGCGACCCGCTCCACGGCCGCGAGGTCGGCGACGCCCACGGCGAGCGCACCGCGCTTCTTGCAGTACTCGACGATCGCCTGCTTGGCTGCCGCCGGGTCAACCGCCGCGTTGCGCGCGCTTCGCATCGCTCGAATTTAGTCCGGCGGGCTCTGGCGATTCAATGCGCCCGGGTCCAAAATTCATTGGTAATCGTCCAAAGCCCCGGAGGGCGCCCTGGCAGTCCTGGACAGCTTGCTGGAAGTCATGCGGCCGCGCGGCGCCGTCGTCGGCACGAGCTGGATGCGCGCGCCCTGGGGCATCGCGTTCGATCGCGCGCCCTATGTGCGCTTCAACATCGTCCTCGACGGCCATTGCTGGGTGCGCTCGAGCCACCTCGAGCGGCCGGTGCGCCTTGCGAAGCACGATCTCGTCTTCGTTCTCCCGGACACGGCCCATGCGCTGGCGTCGAATCCGGCGACGCCGGCGATCCCGATCGCCAAGCTCATGCCGCAATTGCGCGAGCAGTGGCAGCGCGACGGCTTCCCGCGGCGCGTCAGGGCCGGTGACGCACTGGTCCTGCATGGCTCCTACCAGTTCGAGCCGACGGTGCTCTCGGCGCTCAGCGGCCTGCCGCGGATCTTCTCCTTCCGGGGGGCGCGCGGGCGCGATTCGACGCCGCTCGCCGCGGTCATCGCCGCCCTCGCCGCGGAGCTGCAGAGCCCGGCGGCCGGGCGGCAGGTGGCGATCGACCGGCTGGTCGACCTGCTGCTCGTGTATTCGCTGCGCGAATGGTCGGCATCGAACAACGCGAGCACGGCGGCCTGGGTCGTAGCCGTCCGGTTTCCGGCGCTCGGCCGCGTGCTATCCGGGATGCACGGCATGCCGCACTACCCCTGGACCGTGGCCGGGCTGGCGCGCGAAGCCGGCATGTCGCGCTCGGCCTTTGCCGCGGCCTTCGCCACGGCACTCGGCCGGCCGCCGCTCGCCTATCTCACCGAATGGCGCATGACGGTGGCGATGAACCTGCTGCGCGACAGCAAGCTGTCGGTCGAGCAGGTCGCCGCGAAATGCGGGTACGGCAACGCCTTCGCCTTCTCCTCGGCGTTCAAGCGCACCGTGGGCACCCCGCCGAGCGCGCACCGGCGCCGGGCGCGCTTGCCCGCGAGCTAGTCGTTCTTCGCGCCGGAAGCGCGCACGGTGGGGCCCCAGCGGCGCAGCTCGTCGGCGACGAACGCGGTGAATTCCTTGGCGTCGAGGCGGTTCGGCGTGATGCCGTCGTGCCGCAGGCGCTCGCGCACTTCGCTCGTCTCCATGGCGCGCCGGATCTCGGCATTCAGCTTGTTGACGATCTCGGGCGGCATGCCCGGCGGGCCGGAGAGGGAAAACCAGACGGTGCCGACGATGTCCGGATAGCCGGACTCGGCGAAGGTCGGCACATCCGGATAGTCGGGCAGGCGCGAGGCGGCGCTGATGGCGAGCGCGCGCGCCTTGCCCGCCTTGATCTGCGTCGAGGCGGTGGTGAGCGTGGTCGACACCGCCGGGATGTGCCCACCCATGAGGTCGCCGACCGCGGCCGAGGCGCCCTTGTAGGGCACGTGCTGCAGGTTGATGCCGGCCTTCTGCTTGAAGAGCTCGGCGACCAGCTGTCCCTGCGTGCCGTTGCCCGGCGAGCCGTAGGAGATCGGCTTCGCCTTCGCGAGCTCGACGAACTCCTTCAGGTTCCTCGCCGGCACCGACGGGTTGACCGCCAGCACGGCCGGCGGGCCGCCAAACAGCGCGATGTGCGTGAAGTCCTTCAGCGGATCGTAGGGCGTGCCCTGCGGCAGCTGCGTCGCGATGACGTGCGACGCGATGCCGGAAACGACCAGCGTGTAGCCGTCGGGCGCCGCCTTGGCGACGAGGTCGGAGCCGAGCGCGCCGCCCGCGCCGGGCCGGTTCTCGACGACGAAGTTCTCCTTCAGCTGCTCGGTGAGCTTCTGCGCGACGATGCGCCCGAGGGTGTCGGCGGTGCCGCCCGGCGTGAACGGCGCGATGATCTTCACGGGGCGCGCGGGCCATGGCTGCGCGTGGAGCAGCGCGGAGAAGAGAAGGAGGAAAAGCGCGGCGAGGAGGCGTTTCATCCGCCGATTCTATAATCCGCCGCATGCACGACTCCATCGACGTCCACACGCACATCGTCCCCGAGAAGTTCCCACCCTACGCCGGCAAGGGGCGCGACGTGCCCTGGCCGTCGATGGCCCCGGCCCACGCCTGCCACCAGCACGTGATGATCTCGGGCAAGGTCTACCGCACGGTGTCCGACGGCTGCTGGAGCGTGCCGCGGCGCATCGAGGACATGGGCGCGATGCGCATCACCAAGCAGGTCATCTCGCCGATGCCGGAGCTGCTGTCGTACTGGCTGCCGCTCGAGGACGCGAGCGTGATGTGCCGCTACCTGAACGACGAGATCGTGCGCATGATCGCCGAGGCGCCGCAGCGCTTCTACGGCCTGGGCGCGGTGCCGCTGCAGGACGTCGACGCCGCGATCCGCGAGCTCGAGTACTGCAAGAAGGCGAAGCTCGCCGGGGTCGAGATCGCGAGCCACGTGAACGGCGTTTCCATCGGCCACGAGCAGTTCGAGCCGTTCTTCGCCGCGGCGGAAGCGATGGGCGCGGCGATCTTCGTCCACGCGCTTCGCCCCGCGGGGCAGGACCGCATCGTCGGCCCGTTCATCGAGCAGGCGGTGTGCTTCCCCGGCGACATCGGCCTCGCCTGCGCCTCGATGATCAGCGGCGGCATCGGCGCGCGCCACCCGAAGCTGCGCATCGCCTTCAGCCACGGCGGCGGCGTGATGTCGATCCTGCTGCCGCGCCTGGTGCACGCCTGGAACGTGTTTCCCAAGGCGAAG